>NZ_JANSIG010000016.1:0-44700 GCF_047461975.1 Synechococcus sp. R55.3
TGGCCAGGAACTTCTTGAGTTTTCTCTATCTCGTCAGTGCTCTCTTTTGGCTCAAATGAAAGATCAACACAACCTAGTCTGAGTCGAAATGACCATAAAGTAAGGTTTGAACCAAAAAAGGGATCCACTGCAGTGGATCCCTACTTAACTTAACGACTTGAATGTCAGCGTAAGGACTCTGGGAACTAGAAAGCAAACACAGCCCGCAAGACACCCACGCCGATGGTTGGATCGGTATCCCCAGACTTGCTAGGCCCACCATTGGGATTGCTCACAAAGTAGGCTGCCGGGGTAAGGGTGAGGTACTCGTTCACCGGGAAGCTGTAGTAAACATCCACGATGAAAGGACGGCTGTCAAAAACTCCCTCCTCGGTGCTGACAATCGGTTGGCCAAACACCACACCGCCCTGAGCACCCTCAATGAAGAGATCCGGGAAAGCAAAGCCAAACAGGAACCCGTTGAAATCTTCATCACCCGGATCAATGGTGCCAGCCGGTACCACGTTGGGCAAGTTGTAATCCACATTGCCAGCAGTAAACCAGCCGGATACGGTAATTCGAGGGCTAAGCTCCCAGTTGGCTGCCACCGAGAAAGCATTGACACGGGCAGAAACATCTACCATCGTCCTCCGCAGAGGGCCACGGAAAAGAGCTGTACCGTTGGCCAAGAACTCAGGGCCATCGTTTGCCTTCTGCAGATAGGTACTGGCAAACTGCAGGTAAATCTCTAGATTTTCATTCGGCAGGAAGCCCAGCTCCACCGCGTGGGCGCTATCGCTACCGGTTATACCGCTGTCGCCGAAGCCCTTGCCCAAGGCTTGAGCGTTCCTGGTGCTGTAGCTGTAGGCCAAGCGTAGTTGATCCGAGAGTCGGTAGCGGAAGCCAAACAGAGCTCCACCTGGCACGTCCGCCGTGGAGTTGGGAGCATCAGCAAAGTCGGAGAGAGCTTCGAAGGGTGTGCTGTAGTTGAATACATCGAACACACTTGAGCCAACGATACCCGTGTAGATGGTAGCTGCTCGGTTGAAAGCTGGGAATTGGTAGATCAGCTTGGCCAGGGTGAAAGTGCCGCCGCCACGGCCGCCAAACTCAAGGCCGGGATCCCCATCAAAGAACTCAGTCACAGCATCGCGAGCTTGGAGACGAATGCGCAGGCGATCGCGACCCACAAAAGAAGCATCGAAGTTCAAGCGTACCCGATAGGGAAGAGTCATGTTGGCTTGGTTTTGCTCTGCTACTACCTTCCCATCAACAACTCTGTCTTCCGTGAGAGCGCTGCCTACAACAGCGGCGATGACTTGGGCATTCAACTTGGTAACCGGGTTGAAGACCTTCCCTTTCAAATCAGTAACATCGGCTTCCAGGGCATCCACCCGCCCGCGCAGGGCTGCCAGCTCAGCAGCAAATTCCTCTTGCAAGCGCTGCAGAGTGGCCAAGTCTTCCCTGGAGACTTTGTCGGCCAAACCGGCTGCAATCAACTCATTGATGCGATCCAAGCAGGCGTTCATACCGGCGGCAAACTCAAAGCGAGTCATAGCCCGGTTGCCGCGGAAGGTGCGGTCAGGGTAGCCGGCAATACAACCGTAGCGCTCCACCAAGGATTGCAGGGCTTGGAAGGCCCAGTCGGTGGGCTGCACATCCGAAAGCTCAGAGATGGAGGTGACCGGCCCGGTAGCTTGGGCATAAGCCACTCCAGGGGTCAGGACCGCTGCTGCACCCAGAGTGCCGGCCAGCAGCGTTTTCCAGTAGTTCGCGTGTTTCACGGGCATGTTTCTCTCCTTGTTCTTTTCCTCACACCTTTTTGGCTGTAGGGATGTCTTCTAGAGATAACCAATTGCCTAACTCAAGAACAAGTCTGGCAACTGCGGACTTCGGTGAAGACATGATGTGGAGATTATGATACAGCCGAAGTCCACATCCTCTTGCTGTCCGGTCTGCCCTACAGTTAATGCGGTGTCCCCACATCTGTGGCCAAGACATGGGTATCTGTTCCCGCCATTCTCACACCTACACCGAGCCTGTGGCAAAGACCTGGGCAGATCTCACGCAGTGCGCTTTTTGTAGCCCATGGCCTCGTCTTAAGCTCAACCTCAAGCTCTTCAATGCCAGCATCCTTATCCCCACAGAGGAGTTGATTATTCTTATTCAATGAAGGGATCCACCGTAGTGGATCCCTGCCTGGCAATTTGGCTGTAAGCGTGAGGAGCTAGGAACTAGAAAGTAAACACAGCTCGCAAAGCCCCCACGCCAATGGTTGGGTCGTTGTCTCCGGGTCTGCCGCCATTGGGGTTGCTCACAAAGTAGGCAGCAGGCGTTAGAGTAATGTACTCGTTGACCGGGAAGCTGTAGTAGACGTCCACAACGAAGGGGCGAGTATCCCACACTCCGTCGTTGTCTGTGGTCACGATTGGCTGCCCAAATACAATCCCGCCTTTGGCACCCTCCACAAAGAGGTCAGGGAAAACAAAGCCAAAGAGGAAACCATTAAAGTCTTCCTCACCCGGATCAACAGTACCAGCTGGTACCACATTGGGCAGGTTGTAATCCACATTGCCAGCCGTAAACCAGCCAGACAAGGTAATGCGAGGGCTAATCTCCCAGTTGGCTGCGACTGTAAAGGCGTTTACCCGCGCAGAGACATCTACCCGAGTTCTTCTTACCGGTCCACGGAAGAGACTTTTACCCGTGGCCAGGAAGGTGGGGCCGTCGTTCGCCTGCTGCAGGTAGGTGGAAGCAAACTGAAGGTAAAACTCCAAGCTCTCGGTTGGCAAGAAGCCCAGCTCGACGGTGTGAGCGCTATCATCACCTGTTAAGCCACTGTCGCCAAAGCCTCTCCCCAAGGCTTGCCCTCTTCTGGTGCTGTAGGCGTAGGCTAAACGAAACTGGTCGCTCAAACGGTAGCGAAAACCAAATAGGGTTCCGCTGGGCACATCTGCCGTAGAGTTGGGAGCATCGGCAAAGTCCGACAGGGCATCAAAGGGCGTGCTGTACTGCAGAACGCTCGACACTCCCGTACCCGTAATGCCCGTGTAGATAGTAGCAGCGCGGTCGAAAGCAGGAAATTGATAAACCAGCTGGGCAAGGGTGAAGGTACCACCCGCGCCTCCTTGGAAGCCAACGCCTGGGTCACCCTCAAAGAAGGTGGTTACCGCATCGCGAGCTTGGAGACGAATGCGCAGGCGATCGCGACCCACAAAAGAAGCATCGAAGTTCAAGCGTACCCGATAGGGAAGAGTCATGTTGGCTTGGTTTTGCTCTGCTACTACCTTCCCATCAACAACTCTGTCTTCCGTGAGAGCGCTGCCTACAACAGCGGCGATGACTTGGGCATTCAACTTGGTAACCGGGTTGAAGACCTTCCCTTTCAAATCAGTAACATCGGCTTCCAGGGCATCCACCCGCCCGCGCAGGGCTGCCAGCTCAGCAGCAAATTCCTCTTGCAAGCGCTGCAGAGTGGCCAAGTCTTCCCTGGAGACTTTGTCGGCCAAACCGGCTGCAATCAACTCATTGATGCGATCCAAGCAGGCGTTCATACCGGCGGCAAACTCAAAGCGAGTCATAGCCCGGTTGCCGCGGAAGGTGCGGTCAGGGTAGCCGGCAATACAACCGTAGCGCTCCACCAAGGATTGCAGGGCTTGGAAGGCCCAGTCGGTGGGCTGCACATCCGAAAGCTCAGAGATGGAGGTGACCGGCCCGGTAGCTTGGGCATAAGCCACTCCAGGGGTCAGGACCGCTGCTGCACCCAGAGTGCCGGCCAGCAGCGTTTTCCAGTAGTTCGCGTGTTTCGCGGGCATGTTTCTCTCCTTGTTCTTTTCCTCACACCTTTTTGGCTGTAGGGATGTCCTCATAGAAGCGACAAACTGCCTACCTCAACAACGAGCCTGGCAATCGCGGACTCTGGGAAGACATGATACAGCCGAAGTCCACATCGTCTACCACTTTACACACTTTCTGGGCAAGACTCAATGCGAGACCCAACTGCGGTAGATGATCGAGGCTCGATATCCACTACTCTACCTCAGGGATCCGGCTCTGGCTAGCGGGTGTATCTCAAACTGAGACAGAGCTCTCAAGCTGCAAGCTCCGGTGGGGATGGGCGGTACCGGACTCGAACCAGTGACATCCTGCTTGTAAGGCAGGCGCTCTACCGCTGAGCTAACCGCCCCCGAGGGATCCCAGTCCACCGAGTTTAGCATTCCCAAGGGACTATTTCCCCATGCCCAGGCTTTGCGCCTTCTGGTACACCTTCCCCTCTGTGAGCAGGGAAGGGGCAATGCAGATCTCCACCTGCTGCATTTCTCGAAGATTGGCAGCCCCCAAGGTGGCCATGCTGGTGCGCAGGGCGCCCAAGAGGTTGTGGGTACCGTCGTCCAGGCGGGCGGGGCCGCGCAAGATTTCTTCCAAGGTGCCGGTGGATCCCACGCGGATGCGGGTGCCGCGGGGCAAGATGGGGCTGGGGGTGGCCATGCCCCAGTGAAAGCCGCGACCGGGGGCTTCATGGGCGCGGGCCAAGGGGGATCCGATCATCACTGCGTCCGCTCCACAGGCGATGGCCTTGCAAATATCGCCGCCGGTCACCAATCCGCCATCGGCAATGATGGGAACGTAGGCGCCGGTTTCCGCCAAAAACTGCTCCCGTGCAGCGGCACAGTCGGCGATGGCCGTAGCCTGCGGCACTCCCACCCCCAACACGCCTCGGGAAGTACAGGCAGCGCCAGGGCCGATCCCCACCAAGACACCGGCAGCTCCGGCCTGCATCAGCTCCAGAGCGACATCGTAGGTAACGCAGTTGCCCACCACAACAGGAATGGGCATCGACCGGCAAAATTGGGCCAGATCCAGCAGTTCCATGCCTTCGGGAACCTTGTGGTGGACGGAAACTACCGTGGCCTGAACGAAGAACAGATCCCCCCCGGCTTCCGCCACCAGGGGGCCGTATTGGGCGGCGTGGGCGGGCACGCAGCTAGCGGCGGCAATGGCGCCGGAGGCTTTAATCTGGCGGATGCGTTCTTGGATTAGCTCTGGCTTCACCGGCTCGCCGTAGAGGCGCTGCATTAGGGGCACAAACTCGTCTTTGCCCACCGACGCAATCTGATCCAACACCTCATCGGGATCGGCGTAGCGGGTTTGGATGCCATCCAGGTTCAACACCCCGAAAGCTCCCAGCTCCGAGAGCAAAATGGCCATTCGCACATCCACCACGCCATCCATGGCGCTGGCGATGATGGGGATTTGCCGTTGGATCCCTCCCAGAGTGAAGTGGGTGTCCACCAGGCTGGGATCCAGCGTTCGTCTGCCTGGGGCCAGCGCGATTTCATCCAGCCCGTAAGCGCGTCTTGCCTGCCGATTGCGGCCCAGTTGCACGTCCATTTTTCCCCTGTTCTGCGGATCCCTTGTTTTTATCATGCCGCCAAGGAGGGATCCAAGGCTAGCGAGAGTTTTGTTCTTCTGGTTGGGATTTCCACCTGCGATCCCGGAGCGGGTCTCAATCAGCCTCAGAGGTTCGAGGGGGCAAGGGCGTGAAAATGTGCCCTTCTTGCAGGTTGCCGAAACTGCGGCAGCGCTCGGATCCCCAACGGAACCCGTAGAGGGCGATGTAGGCACACATCAACGCATCCACCTGATCTTCGTAGTTTTTGAGTCGACGGCCCTTGAGGGATCCCACCTTCACTTGGAGCAGCTCTTCGTGATCCTGGAGAGCCGGGTCAGCGGCAGCCAGAGAGCGCAGATGATGCTGGTAAAGTTGCCAAGCTTGTTGCCGTTCCGGCCAGGTGCGTCGAGGGCGGGCCTTGTATTTTAGGGTGCGGCTGAGGCCAAAGAGGCTGACCAAGGCGCTGTGGGGGAAGACCTCGGTCACTTGGCGGGTAAGTTTTCCTCGCTCGATGCTGGCCTGCTCCCGAAAGCCATAACTGGCTAGGGCTTGCACCAAGGCTTCCCCTCTCACCTGGCCGTTTTTTTCTAGAAGCCGGCGGTTGGCTGGGTGGGCCCCGGCTGCATAGGCGCGAAACACCCGGTTCAGTTCGGCCTCGGCCCGTCGCTGTCCGCTGAGGTTGGGGACGCGCAGGGGGGCATCCACCGCCACCAAGCAGGGATCTTCGCCCGCCTGAGCTTGAATATAGTCCAGGATCTCCTCATCCGTTTGGAGAATGCGGCTATCGACCAGATGGCCTGTCAAGTTCTGCCTGCCGGGATCCCCGAGCTGGACTCGCAGCGTGGCCAGACCGGAAGGGTTGCGGGTTGACCAGGCCAGATCCAGGCCAATGCAGATCAACTGAGCCACACCGCCTTCCCCTTCTCTTCAAGTTGGACAGAATCAGAGTCGTTATCAAAAAACCAGTTTGAGGCAGTTCCCGATTGCATGGCTCTAGCGCCCTCACCCCCAGACCCTCTCCCTCTGAGAAAAGGGGTTAGGGATCAGCATCACAAACAGTTTCGCTGCTGTCTCACGGTCGTTGGGAATGATCCCGCCGGATTGCCTGCGTCTTGATGAAAATCCACAAGAAAAGGGATCCTACCAGGGGATCCCCAGAGATTCATCCAAGATGCTCAGCCCGGAAGCGGAGTGCCCCCAAACTCTTCGGTGAGCCTAAGGGATCCGCCTCCCTGTGGCAATCAACAGATCAGTAGTCGTAGTCACTCATGCCGCTGCCGCTGCTTGCCGGCGTGTTGGTTTTGGGCTCGGGCTTGTCCACCACGATTGCTTCGGTGGTCAGCACCATCCCCGCAATGGAAGCGGCGTTTTGCAGGGCGGAACGGGTAACCTTGGCCGGGTCTACAATGCCCGCCTCGAACATATCCACGAAGGCGTTGTTCTGAGCATCGTAGCCGGTGTTGAAGGGCTTATCTTTCACCCGCTCCAGCACAATGGAGCCGTTTTGGCCGGCGTTCTCAGCAATGCGGCGCAGCGGAGCACCCAGAGCGCGGGCGACCAGGTTGGCCCCCACCAGTTCATCGCCGGACAGGTTGGCTTGCGCCCACTCGGTTACCACTGGGATCAGGTGTGCCAAGGTGGTACCGCCGCCGGGAACGATCCCTTCTTCTACCGCCGCTTTGGTGGCGTTGATGGCATCTTCCAGGCGCAACTTGCGGTCTTTCATCTCGGTTTCAGTGGCCGCGCCCACTTTGATCACTGCCACACCGCCGGAGAGCTTGGCCAGGCGCTCTTGCAGTTTTTCTTTGTCGTAGGTGGAGTCGGTTTCCTCAATTTGACGGCGAATTTGCTCGCAACGAGCTTTCACGGCCGCTTCGTTGCCTTCCGCCACGATGGTGGTATTGTCTTTGGTTACCGTGACGCGACGGGCAGTGCCGAAGGAATCGAGGCGAGCGTTCTCCAGCTTCAGGCCGCGCTCTTCGCTGATTACCTCACCACCGGTCAGGATGGCAATGTCTTCCAACATAGCCTTGCGGCGATCCCCGAAGCCAGGGGCTTTTACCGCTACCACGCTCAGCACACCCCGCAGCTTGTTCACCACCAGGGTAGCCAGCGCTTCTTTCTCGATGTCTTCGGCGATGATCAGCAGAGGACGACCGGCGCGGGCCACCTGCTCCAGAACCGGTACCAGGTCTTGCACCAGGGTGATCTTCTTATCGGTGATGAGGATGTAGGGGTTTTCCAGAACCGCTTCCATCCGCTCGGTATCGGTGACGAAGTAAGGGGAGATGTAGCCCTTGTCGAAGCGCATCCCTTCCGTCACTTCCAGCTCGGTGGTCATGGACTTGCCTTCTTCCAGGGAGATCACCCCTTCGCGGCCCACCTTGTCCATGGCCTCGGCAATCATACGGCCCACTTCTTCATCGTTACCGGCGGAAATGGCCGCCACCTGGGCAATGGCTTTGGAATCTTCGACCGGGCGGGCATGTTCGGCGATTTTGTCTACCAAAAACTTCACCGCCTTGTCGATCCCCCGCTTTAGGGCAATCGGGTTGGCGCCGGCAGCCACGTTTTTCAGACCTTCTTTCACCATGGCGTGAGCCAAGACCGTGGCCGTGGTGGTGCCATCCCCAGCCGTGTCATTGGTCTTGGAAGCCGCCTGCCGGATCAAGGAAACGCCTGTGTTCTCAATGTGGTCTTCCAGCTCGATTTCTTTGGCAATGGTTACCCCGTCGTTGATGATTTGGGGGGCGCCAAACTTCTTCTCCAGCACGACGTTGCGCCCTTTGGGACCCAGGGTAACGGCTACGGCTTCTGCCAAAATATCCATGCCGTGCTCTAGAGCGCGGCGGGCTTCTTCACTGAAGATGATTGATTTGGCCATAGTCAACCTCTCCGATGCAAATGCAGGTAAGGGTGAAACAGAGTCTCAAGGATTCAATCGTTCGTTGAACTGCTGCTGAATCACTGACCATTACTGAACAATGGCGAGAATGTCCCGCTCGGCCAACAGCACATATTCATCGCTGCCCAGCTTGACTTCGGTTCCGGCATACTTGGAGTAGAGCACTTTGTCGCCGGCTTTCAGTTCCATCGGGATCAGCTTGCCCTCGTCGTTGCGCTTGCCAGGGCCAACAGCAACCACTTCCCCCACCTGGGGCTTTTCCTTGGCAGTGTCCGGCAAGAAGATCCCACCTGCGGTTTTCTCGTCCTGCTGAGCGATTTTGACCAGCACGCGGTCGCCCAGCGGCTTCAGGGTAGAGACGTTAAGAGCCACTGCAGCCATGACGAATGTCCTCCGTGATCCTAACGAATTTCCATTAATTCCGCTTCCCGAGGGGAAGCGACTTAGCACTCTCGACTTACGAGTGCTAGTTTATCAGCCAACTTTCTGGCCTGACAATAGCCTTTGTCAGCGGGATCCCGCTTTTGGCAGGTGCGGTCGGGGTGCGGATCCCCCTACTTTTGGTGCCGGTGTGGGATCATGGCCTGAGTTGGGCTGGGTTGAGAACGTGCGGATCCCGTTTTTTCAGGTGGATGCATTTACGGCGGTGCCTTTCGGCGGCAATCCGGCAGCGGTGTGTCTGCTGCCCCAGGAGTTGCCAGAGGCGCTGATGCAAGCCATTGCCGCAGAGAACAATGTATCGGAGACGGCTTTTTTACTGCCTCAGGGATCCCAGGGCGAGGTTCCCCACTATGGGCTGCGCTGGTTTACGCCGACGACGGAGGTGGATCTCTGTGGCCACGCCACCTTGGCTGGTGCCCATGTGCTGTTCACCGAGGTGCATCCTGAGGCGGAGAGGGTAGCCTTTTCCACCCGCAGTGGCCTGTTGCAGGTGCGGCGGCAAGGGGATCGCCTGGCCATGGATTTTCCTGCTCAAACTCCGGAACCTTGGCCAGAAGCCAAGGAGCAGGTGGCAGCGGCTTTGGGGATCCCACCTGTGGAGCTGTACCGCGGGGGTATGGGGGTGGCGGTGCTGGCTTCGGCGGGACAGGTGCAGCAGGTGCAACCGGATCTGGCCCAGGTTCAAGCACTCCCCGTTCCGGGGTTGATCGTCACAGCCTCTGGGGCGGCTCTGGGGAATGGGCCGGATTTTGTCTGCCGCGTTTTTGCCCCTCGGCTGGGGATCCCGGAAGATCCAGTGACGGGATCCGCCCAGTGTCTTTTGATGCCCTATTGGGCCAAACGCCTGGGTCGCTCTGAGTTACAGGCCCACCAGCTATCCAGCCGCGGCGGGGAGCTCTGGTGTCGCGATCTCGGCTCTCGCGTGGAGATTGCCGGGCAGGCTGTGCAGGTGATCAGAGGAGAGCTGAGGCTACCTTAGAACCCTACCGAACAAAAAACACCTCGGATACCTCCGAGGTGCAGGCCAGGAAAGAGCTTGAGCTAGCCAAGGATTTCGGCGGCTTGAATGAGCTCCACCTGCTTTTTCTTGAGCACCAATAAGAGCTGGGCAATCGTAACGGCTGCCAGGAAAGCCACCAGCCATTTCACCCGCTCCGGGCTTTGCAGCACCAGATCCCGCTCCACCTGGCCAAAGCCGCCCACATTGGGATTGTTGGTGACGGGATCCCCTTCTTTGACGCTGTCGCCAACGGCAACCACCAGTTCCGGCCCAGGCGGCACCACCAGGTTTTGGATCCCGCTTTCGGTCTCGAAGCTGAGAACTCTCGTGCCCGGCAGCTCGTATTCCGGGGGCACCAGGCTGGCCAATTCAGCCGGCAGATCGCTGATATCGGAGTTGAGGGTGGCGATGTTGACTAGACGCCCCGTGGCTGGGGCGCGGAAGACGTTGTTGTTGCTGAGGCTGCCGTCGGGGTTGAGCTGACCGCGACCCCGGTTGGCCCCAATGTAAACGCGATACTTCATGAAGGCCACCGAGGGATCCTCTTTCGGGTCAGGGGCCACCACCGGGAAGACGATTTCTTGATGCTGCTCGCCCGGCAAAGGCCCGACCAGGAGGATGTTGGGCTTCGCGTCGCTGTAGGGGGTGATGTAGGTCTCGGCAGTTTCTTGCCGTTGTTCCTCGGTCATCTCGGCTTCGGTGGCTAAACGGAAGCCCTCCGGCAAGACCACCACCGCGCCCACATTCAACCCACCCTTGCTGCCGTCTGCCAGCACCTGCTGCTTGCTCAGGTCATAAGGGATCCCAACTTTGATGGTAAACACCTGGCCGGGGGTGACTGCCTGGGGCACCTCGGCGCGAGTGGGCATGGCGTTCAGGTGGCAGTTGGCACAGACAATTTTTCCGGTCGCCTCGCGGGGGTTGTCGTAGGCCATCTGGGCGTAATAGGGGTAGGCTGCCGCCGGACGTGCCCCCATCCCCAGCAGCAGCAGCAGCGCGCAGAAGACTAAGCCAATTCGCTTCATAACTCTCAGCTCAGAATGGATTTCAATCACAGCTTTAGGACACAGTCTTGAAATAGCCATCTCGACGACTTGCCCCAAATCCCTTGGCAAAAGCCGGCACAGCCAGGATCCTTACCTCACCATCCTTCTAGATCAGGGAGATCAGGGGCCGGTCAACAGTTGGACTGGAAAGGTGCTCCGCACCGCTGACGCAATTGCCTGGGCAGAACTGGCGGGATCCCTTGCCCTTTAGGTCTCCCGGAAATCAGGGCCTTGCCAGGGGCTGAAGCGAACGTTGTCGCCATCCACCGTGGCGCTCACCAGCTCCAGCGAGCGGGGAGCCGGCCCCCGAATCACCTTGCCATTGGCCGCGTACTGGGATCCGTGGCAAGGGCACTTAAACAAATTTTCCCCCACATTCCAGGGCACCACGCAGCCAAGGTGGGTGCAAACCGCGTTGAGGCCGTAGTTGGCCACCGCCCCATTGTCGATCACGATGTAGGTGGGATCCCCTTTCAAACCTTGGGCCAGCACCCGGTCCGTGGCAGCATGGGTGGCCAACAGCTCACTGACGCTGATGGGCTTGCCGAGGGCGTCCTGAGCGATGAGGCCCTCACCCCCTCCACCGGCAGAGGGCGGAATAAAGTACTTCACCACCGGGTAGAGGGCGCCCACCACCACGACTCCCACAGAGCCGCTGAGCAGGGCATTGAGAAGAACCCGCCGGCTCATGGGGGGCGCTTCAAAGTTGCTAACCGCTTCCGTCATAATGGCAAATGCAAACCTGAGAAGTTTTAACGTTCGTTGACAAGCGACATCATCCTAACCGACCCCTCTGGCCAATATCGTTAAGAAATGCAACGCTGGAAGAGGCCGTAGCCTTTCTTCCCAAGGTGAGCGGCCCACCCGGCAAGGTTGGAGCCAGATCCAAGCCAGTCTCAAGCAGTCCTGATGAAGGGATCCGACTTTCAAGCTTTGTTGCGCGAGAAGTGGGGCTATTCCTACGACGTGCAGCTGCGGCGTATCCAGCAGAAGGTGGTGTTGCTGGTGATGTGGCGCTATCTGGAGCAGCCCTCCTTCCCCTTGAGCGAGGCCGAGTATTTGGCCCACTTGGAGAACGTGCTGGCCCATTTGCAGGCTTGGGGGGTGTGGGAAGCGGTGCGTCGGGAGATCGAGTCCACCCGTCAGAGACCTCGTATGGGCAAGGCGGTGGCCATTCCTCTGGATTTGCAGAAGGTGGGGGAGCGAGTCTCCGAGTGGTTGTTGTGAGTTCTCCTGGGGAGAAAGAAGTCCAAGCAAACCTAAGCGCTGGATTCGCCGGCTGGCCAAGAAACTCGAATCTGTCTCGGCCTAAACGGTAGACCGGGAGTTTGCCCAAAGGCCATGCCCTTTCTAGAGCGGACGCTGCTGGCGCACTTGTTCGGTTTCGGGGCGATCCTGCTGAGCTTTGGATTCCAAAAGCTGGCGGAACACCGGATCGTCCAGACGGTAGTCCCGCTGCTCGATCAAATCCCGATCGGTTGAGTAAATGGTGTCTGACTCTGGCACAACTTCCTGACGGCGGAAGCGGCGGGCAAAGCTAAGTTTGCGCAGCAGCGCCTCTGTGGGATGCTGCAGATGCTCTCGCCAAAGCTGCCGGACACGATTGCGATGCTCCACCCCCTGGTTGCGGATTTGCAAGGCTAGCCAGCGAACGGCGGGCACCGCCAAAAAGAGGCTGCCGTAGAGAAACAGAAACCCAATCAACGGGTAGATGAAGGCTAAAAAAGCATTGCTGCCGGCTGCCGCTGCCACCTCTTCCCGTGCCCCATAGAGAATGGCGGCCAGAAAGAAATTGAGAACTCCCAAACCCCCTGCCAGGGTCAGTTGACCAGGCGTGGCCCGGCTGAACACCCAAGGTTTCTCCTGCAACACTTCGGGGATCCTCTTGGGCTCACGCTCTGAGGCGGCCACCTGCAGTTCCGGAAAGCGGTAGACAATGTCCCCGTCCTCGCTGACCTCCGGCTGACCGTCGAACTTGAGCAAAATGGGCAGCATGTAATCTTCGTATTCCAAGGCCGGGGATCCCGGCTCCACATCCAGGTAGGGCAACACCTGTTCCGCTGCGATCACCCCCCCATTGGCACGAATCAGTTGGCCAATGAGGGCATAGCGCTCCTCCTCCAGGTTGGCATTGGGATCCCCGTCCCCAAAGAGGAAGCTGTACACCGCTTCCAGGAAGTTCAGCTCGGATTTTTGCGGCTGGCGGGGGCGCGTCCGACCGGAGTAGCTCCCATAGTAGGGGTAAGGATCCCAGAAGGGGTTGCCGATCCAAAGGTTGGGGAAGTAATAAAACCCTATCCCCCGCGATCGGCTGCGATTGTCCTGCTCGCGGCTACTGGCCATCTGCAAGGCAATCAACGCCAGGACGATCAAGACAATTGACACCACCAGCAGAATGCCAAAGGAGATGCGCAACCCATAGAGGAAGCCCCCCCACAACCGGCGACGCAGGGCTGCTAGCCGATCCTGCTGCTCCTTGCGCTTGAGAATGCTGCGAAAATCCGGCGGGAAAACATAGGTAATCTCCCCCTGCCGGGAAACCTGGAGATGCCCCTCCGCCTTTTGGGCCAAATTCAGCAGCTCTTGTTTGGCCTCGTGTAGAGCCAAGCCCGTGCTGGATGCAATATCTCCCAGCGTGACCCGCAGGCCCAACTGCTCCACTGCATCCATCACCAATGTTTGTGTAGCCACTCTTAACCTCCGCTTTCTGCCCCAATTGCCGAGGAGCCTGTCGGGATCCCTGGACGCAGATCCGCTCCCCTGAGCTAGACCTATCGTTTCCTCTACTCCCAGTATCTCCCCACTAACCCAGCAGCGGCGAGGGTTATACCCCCCTCTAGGGCAGCCAAGCCATCACGGCCAGCAGGGTCGAGAGGATCCCGATCAACACCCAGATGAGGGGCTGGGTATCCAACGGGGGATCCACTTCACGGCGGCTGAGGGGATCCCCAGAAGGAGCGCCAGATCTTGGGGAAGGGCCTTTGCGTTGAGAGCGCCCATAGGCCAAGCGGTATTCCGGGGGATCAGTTTCCTCCAGCCGGCTGAGATCGGGAATTTCGCTCAACCACTCCGCCGAACGTCGCAGACGAGGGGCTTGCCAGATGCCCAAGACATAGCGAGCCTGCTGGGCGACTTCTGGATCTGGGTTGCGCAGCAAGGTTTGAACCAACAGGATGGCCTCCTGCGTTTCGCCAAGGGCCTCTTGGGCCAGGGCCTGCCAGAGCCGTAGCTTACCCGACTGCGGATAGCGGCTTTGGGCCTGCCTAACCTGCTCTAGCGCCTGCCGATATTGTCCTCGCTCGAACCTCGACTGGATCAGGGCCAAGTGCTGAGACAATCTCAAGTCTTCGGGAAGCGTCATGCTCAGGATCCGCAGGTTAGCTAGACCGCCGGGAAGCCCCGTCCTCTATGCATCAGCATGAGTGCGGGAGTAGGTCACGTCAGCTTCTGTTCTACCCCAAACCCCACCAGCAACAGCTCCTGCAAAGGCTGACCCTGAGGGGGACGCTGGTAGGTGAGGATCTGCCGCAGGCGCAGGCGCGGATTCAGTAGAGTGATGGTATCTACGGCAACCACACGAGTGTAGGTGGTGGTCATCACCAGTTGCAGGGATCCGGGATCAAACCGGAAAGTCGCCACCATCGGGCGATCTTCCTCATAGGCCCGATCCCGCAGGTAGTCTCCCTGCAGCCCCAAGGGGGTTTCCTGCCGAGGGACGAACAGCATGTTCAGCTCTTGCCCGGCCTCCTCACCCTTTTCGGAAACCGTCTCAAAAGCCAAGTGAAAGCCCAGAAAACCATCCACGTTGTGGTTGGGGTAGTTGTTGTCGGCGAGCACCTTGTGCTTGAGCTCAGGGGTGAGGGTGCGAATGGTGAACTCGGTGCGGGAGCGCTCCACCTCGCCACGGTCTAGGTAATGGTAGGTGCGCTCTGTGCGCCAAGCTCCAATGCAGCAGTTGAAAAAGTGGTGAAATTGCTGGATAGCGTTCATGCGGGCGGGAGCGGACAGAGTCAGAGATCAGCGCTGGACGGGAAACCCTGCTTTCGATCCTAAAACGAATCGAAAACAACCAGGAATCCAAATCCTGAATGCCAACGATTGAGTTCTACCGTGGGATCCCCTTCCTCACGGGCTTTTGGCCACCCGGATCCCTTGGAGCTGCCCCAACAACTCCAGGGCTCGCTGGAGCTGGATGTCCTCCGGCCCGGCCAAGGTTTCCGCCGTCAGAGGAACGGATCCCTCCGCCACCACCACATCGGGCTGGATCCCCTGGCGATGGATGTCGTGGCCGCTGGGGGTGAGGTACTTGGCCGTGGTCACCGCCAGCCCCGAGCCATCCGCCAGCTCCAGCAGGGATTGAATGAGCCCCTTGCCAAAGGTGCGCGTTCCTACCAGTTGGGCTCGCCCACTGTCCTGAAGTGCCCCGGCCAACACTTCACTGGCACTGGCGCTGCCCTGATTTACCAAGACCACCAGCGGCGCCTCTGTAAGCACCTCGCCGGTGGCGGGAATGCTGTCCTGAATGCCGTGGCGATCCGTCACCAGCACAATGTCGCCCTTGGGGATCCAGAAGCGAGCGATCTCGATAGCCGCCTGCAAGAGTCCCCCCGGATTGTTGCGCAAATCGAGAATGTAGCCCCGCACCCCTTGAGCTTCTGCGGTTCGAATGGCTTGGCGGACTTGAGCGGCAGCATTGCCGTTGAACTGGCTGAGGCGAATGTAGGCCACCGATCCCTGAGGCAGCTCAAAAAAACGGGTGCGCACGGGGTTGATGGTGATCGATTGGCGTACCAGCTCCACCTCCCAAATGCGATCCTGCCGCCTCAGCTTCAAAGTAACCGGCGTGCCGCTGCGCCCCCGCATCCGCTCGGCCACTTCGTCCAGGCTCAGCCCCGCCACCGGCACCCGATCCACCGCCAAAATCTCATCCTGGGGTTGGATCCCGGCCTGCTCGGCAGGAGTGCCTTCCATGGGGGCAATCACCCGCACCGCCCCCTGCTCATCGATGGCAATCTGCAAGCCGACACCGCTCAGCTCGCCGGCTGTGGAGGTCTGCAGGCTGAGGTAGTGCTCTTTATCCAGAAAGCGAGTAAAGGGATCCCCCAGAGTGGCCAACATCTCCTCGATGGCCTGGTAAGTCTGCTTGCGCTCCTTCAGGGGCCGGGAGAGAAACCGCTGCCGCACCTGCCACCAGTTTTGCCCGTTAAACCCCGGATCCACGTAGGCCCGATCCACGTAGGCCCAAGCCTGCGCCAGCAGTTGCTGCTCTTCTCCCCAACGGCTGGCCTGCACCGGACAGGGGCCTATGGCCAAACTCGCCCAGAGCAAACACCCAAGCAAGACAAGGCGGATCCCCCACCCTCTCCAAAGGATCCCTGTGTATCTCGGCTTCTGCACAACCATCGATCCCAAAAAACATTAAGAAACATGAACAAAACGCAATATCAAAAGCTCGTCTGGCCTACTGGGATCAAGATCTTGGTTCCCAAGCTGAGCCCGGCGCCAGGATAGTGTTAAAAGATTGTGTTACATTGCTGAGGAGAGTGGGCTTGCCCCGCCCTCGAGAGCCAACTTCAAAAAATGCAGACATTATGAGCAAAGTTTACGACTGGTTGGACGAGCGGCTGGAGATTACGCCTTTCGTCGACGACGCAACGGGAAAATTCATTCCGCCTCACGTTAACATCTTCTACTGCCTCGGCGGGGTGACGCTGGTGTGCTTCTTAATTCAGTTTGCCACCGGCTTCGCCATGACGTTTTACTATCGTCCGACGGTGGCCGAGGCTTTTGAGTCGGTGAACTACATCATGACCCAGGTGAACTTCGGCTGGCTGCTGCGCTCCATCCACCGTTGGAGTGCCTCCATGATGGTGCTGATGATGATCCTACACACCTTCCGGGTTTACCTGACGGGGGGATTCAAGAAGCCCCGCGAGCTGACCTGGGTAACCGGTGTAATCTTGGCGGTGCTGACCGTCTCCTTCGGCGTTACCGGCTACTCCCTGCCCTGGGATCAGGTGGGCTACTGGGCAGTCAAGATCGTCTCAGGTGTGCCCAGTGCCATTCCGGTGGTGGGCGACTTGTTGGTGCAACTGATCCGGGGTGGCGAAGCGGTTGGTCAAGCTACCCTGACTCGCTTCTACAGCTTGCACACTTTCGTGCTACCCTGGCTGACCGCAGTCTTTATGACCATGCACTTTTTGATGATCCGCCGCCAAGGCATTTCTGGGCCTTTGTGAGCAAGGTTTGACTCCCAGACGCCTTTGACTTTCCTGGTAACTGGGATCTTTACCTGCCACTTTTTCAGAACTTTTGTCCCTAGATAAGGAGAACTCCCATGGCCGTCTCAAAACAGGTGATAGCGACCGAGGCCATTACCCGCAAGGTTGATCTAGACAACCCCAAAGTTGTAGCCAAGCTGAAGAAAAACATGGGCCACATGACCTATGGTGAGCCCGCTTGGCCCAACGATTTGCTCTTTATGTTTCCGGTGGTGATCCTGGGCACTATTGGAGTGATCGTTGGCCTGTCAGTCATGGATCCGGCAGGTGTAGGGGAGCCGGCGGATCCCTTTGCTACGCCTCTGGAAATTCTGCCGGAATGGTATCTCTACCCCGCCTTCCACATCCTGCGGATTGCTCCCAACAAGCTGTTGGGAATTGCTCTGATGTCTGCCATTCCTGTGGGTCTCTTGTTTGTGCCCTTCATCGAAAACGTCAACAAGTTCCAAAACCCCTTGCGCCGCCCAGTGGCGACAACGGTGTTCCTGATCGGCACCTTGGTCACCCTCTACCTGGGCATAGGTGCCACCTTGCCCTTGGATAAGTGGGTCACCTTGGGCTTGTTCTAAAAGAACATCTGGGACTCCCGCTTGATGGGTTGATCGTCATCATCACCATCAGAATCACCATCAGAGTGCAGCAGGTTGGTGGCCAGGCTGCACTTTGTTATTTGGAGAGCTTTTTAGAGGAGTTGTCTGCAAACCTGTGTGCCAAGGGATGGGCCAGTCCGCCGAAATGGTAGTATCTCTACGCCCTCATCTTCAGCTTGACCGCTCATGAGCACTTCTTCTTCAACTGCTCGAACCTATCGGATCACAGCCCTTGCCGGAGATGGCATCGGCCCCGAAATCATGCGGGTGGGACGAGCCGTTTTGGATGCAGTTGCCCGGCAGATGGGATTTGCTCTTCAGTGGCAAGAGGGCCTGATCGGCGGGGCCGCCTACGAACAGACCGGGGATCCCTTGCCGGCAGAAACCCTGAAAATGGCTCAAGAGAGCGATGCCGTTTATCTGGCTGCTGTCGGCGACTTCAAGTATGACGCTCTGCCTCCTGAGAAACGCCCGGAGCGGGCCTTGTTGGGCTTGAGGGCGGGGCTGGGGCTGTTTGCCAACTTGCGCCCGGTAAAAGTCTTCCCTCAACTGGTGGGGGCTTCCTCCCTGAAGCCAGAGGTGATCTCGGGGATCGACCTGGTGGTGGTGCGGGAGCTGACGGGGGGCATCTACTTCGGCCAGCCCAAGGGAATCTTCACGGATGCCCAGGGATCCCGGCGTGGCGTGAACACCATGGTCTACAGCGAAGCTGAGGTGGATCGGATTGCCCGAGTTGCCTTCGAGCTGGCCCGCAAGCGTCGGCGCAAGCTCTGCTCGGTGGACAAAGCCAACGTTCTCGAGGTGTCGCAACTGTGGCGGGAGCGGGTCAATGTCATTGCGGCTGAGTACCCGGAGGTGGAACTTTCCCACCTGTACATCGACAATGCCGCCATGCAGTTGGTGCGCTGGCCCAAGCAGTTCGACGTCATCCTCACGGGCAATCTCTTCGGCGATATCCTCTCCGATGAAGCGGCCATGCTGACCGGCTCCATTGGCATGCTGCCCTCTGCCTCTCTGGGATCCTCTGGCCCCGGCCTATACGAGCCGGTACATGGGTCGGCTCCCGACATTGCCGGACAAGACAAAGCCAACCCCATTGCCCAGGTGCTCTCCGGCGCCCTGATGCTCCGCTACTCCCTGGATCAGCCGCAAGCTGCCGACCGCATCGAACAGGCGGTAGAAGCCGTTTTGGCGCAAGGGTACCGCACCCCAGACCTCTACTCTGAGGGAATGACTTTAGTGGGTTGCCAGGAAATGGGAGAAAAGTTGGTGGCAGCCCTGTCCCAGCAGCAGGCGCAATAGCCTTTTTCGGGGCCACAGGCTACAGCCAAGGCAGACGTGCGGCGATTTCCAAGCAATTTCCAATTGTGGGGATCCTTGGAGCTACGCCCAACCGGCTTCAGGGAGAAGGTCGACCTCTTCAGTCGCTTCAACCGTCTCTTCCGGTCGAAGTGTGGCTTCTTGGCAGCGCTCCATGGCTTGAAGAAGCAGAGCCTCCCCTTCCTGCACCGTCTCAATGCGACAGAGGAGAGCGCGGAATTGAGAGGCTCCGGCAAAGTCTTTGATGTACCAAGTCATGTGCTTGCGGGCCTGACGGATGCCACGTTCTCCCTTGTACTCCCAGAGACCGCGCAGATGCTCTAAGGCCATTTGAATTCGCTCCAGGGGAGTGGGGGCTGGTCTTTCTTGACCGGTTTTCAGGAAGTGATCAATCTCCCCTACCAGAAAGGGGTAGCCCATGGTGCCACGGGAGCACATCACCCCATCGGCGCCGGTTTCCTCCAAACACTTCACCGCTGCGGCTGTCGAGAAAATATCCCCATTGGCGATGACGGGAATGCGCAGGTGCTGTTTGACGCGGCGGATCCAGTCCCAGCGGGCTTTGCCGTTGAAGCCTTGGGCGCGTGTTCGGGCATGCAGGGTGAGCAGTTGCGCCCCTGCCTCCTGCAGACGGTGGGCAAAATCCAAAATGTTGATCTCCTGATCCGACCAGCCCAGGCGCGTTTTTACGGTTACGGGCACCTCCACCGCTTTGGCCACCGCCTCCACAATTCGTGCTGCCGTGTCGGGATCGCGAACCAGAGAAGAGCCGCCGCCGTTTTTGGTAATCTTGTTCACCGGGCAGCCCATGTTGATGTCCACCAAGGTCGCCCCTTCGTCCACAGCCATGCGGGCTGCTTCCGCCAGAAAGTCGGGCCGACAATCAAACAGTTGGATGCCAATAGGCTGCTCCCCCTCACCAACCTCCATGATGCGGGGCAACTGGCGGGCATAGCGCAAGCCGGTCGCGCTGACCATTTCCGTGTAAACCAAGCTGTGGGGGGCAAAACGGCGCACCAGCCCTCGAAAGACTTGGTCGGTTACCCCTGACAGCGGCGCCTGAAAGACGCGACTCAAAACCTTCACCCCACCGATATCGAGGGGTGGGGACAAGCGGGCTTGGAGTTCCGGCGAAAGCTGCAGGCCCATCGGGATCCGGAGAAAGCTATCCCTCTTTGTTGACAAAGTAAAGAAGACCCATGATGCGCGCTCGTTTGATCGCGGCAGTGAGCTCCCGCTGCTGTTTGGCGGTCAGGCCGGTGATGCGGCGGGGCAAGATCTTGCCTCGCTCGGTAACAAATTTCTTGAGCAGCTCCACATCGGTGTACCTAATGGGCTCTCCCGGCTTAATGGGAGACAGGCGGCGGCGAGCGTAAACCATAGGTCAGGAGAACGGCGAAACGGCTTGAACTACTTAATCTCTTTGTGGACGGTGTGGCGGTTGCAGTGGGGGCAGAATTTCTTCAGCTCTAAGCGGGCTGTTGTGTTGCGGCGGTTTTTGGTGGTGGTGTAGCGGTTCACGCCTGGAGAACGTTTGTTGACGTTGGTGCGGCACTCCGTACACTCCAGAGTAATGATGATGCGGGCACCCTTTGCTTTGGCCATGACGGATCCCAAGACGAAGGTAAACGGCAATGAGGAAACTGCAATCCCAGATCCTGAGGCTGGAGATATGGGTTTGCCTCAATAAGGGCGATCACCAATTATCCAACTTTTCCTTGACGGAATCAACCCAAGTTTTCACTTGCTTGCCCGTTTGTTGCCGTAGGCTACGGGCGTTGCGATCCACATCTTTGCTCAGGCGCTGCAACTGCTTGGACAGATCCCGCACGGTGTCATTGCGCTGGGCTTGGCGCAGCAGGTCGCGAGCAGCCGATTTGACGTCGTCAGCAGCGTCCCCCTCTAGGATGTCCTGCAAAAACTGCAGGACTTTTTCATCCAGGTGATAGCCCCGCTCCGCTTCCACGACCAGGGTGCGTCCAGCCCGGTCGTGAATGGTTTGGCGTTTTTCCTTGTCGAAGACGGCAAACAGCCCATCCGCAGCCAGAGGCACCAGCAGGGCCTCTGTAAGCACAAAGAGGGAGAGCACTCCCTCTCGAGCCAGAGAGCGAACCAGGTGCGGCGAGGCTTCGGTTTCGGGATCCAGGGTTTTGATGTTCAGCAGCCATTTGCCGAGGCTTTGGCCCTCAGGACGGGATTGGAAATAGCCGCGGTTCACCAGCCAGGTGGCGAAGAAGGCGAGATAGCCGGTCATGTCCACGGCGCCTGCATTGGCCCCTACCAGAGCAGCCAAGCCTTGGGCTAGGTAGGAGATCCCCAGCCCCAGCCCAAAGTCGAGGGCAAAGGCCCCTATCCGTTTACTCCAGGGAGCCAATTTCGGCAGGGTTTCCCCCTCAGCAGCCGTTTGCGGGACTGGCCGCTCGGCTTGAACCGGGGGCAGAGAAGTGGCAGGGGGCAAAGCGCTGAAGGTTCGCCACTCGCCAGCACTTTGATCCAGTTGTTCGGTTTTGGGCCGCTCTGGAAATTGGGGGCGTTCGGGGTAGGGTCTGGGATCCGTCATTGCCGGTTGAGACAGTCAGTTCTACCATTCTAGCGAGGCAAGCCCACACCCACCGGCAGAGGGGACGGGCTGCGACGGGGGATCTCGTAGGTCAGCCGATCGCGGGCCAGCAGGGTATTGGGAAAAATGGCCTGAGCTTCTGCCAGTAGGTCTTCCAAGGTAATGGGGGCTTCTGGGGTGTAGCGGGGGCTGAAGTGGGTGAGGATTAGGGCTTGAGCTTTGGCTTCGGCAGCCACTTGGGCGGCCATGGCGGCGGTGGAATGCTTGGAGCGGCGGGCCAGCTCTAAGTCAGCCTGGGCGTAAGTGGCCTCGTGGATCACCAAGTCGGCAGCCCGGGAGAGATCGACGGCGTTGCGGCAGAAAATGGTGTCGGTGCAGTAGGAAAATTTGCGGCCCGGAATGGGATCCCCGACATAATCCCGTCCGTGAAAGCAGCGGCCCTGCCAGATGATGGATTGGCCGGCCTTGAGCTGCCCATACAGAGGGCCAAAGGGGATCCCATCGGCTTGGGCTTTGGCCACATTAAAGCTGCCTGGCCGATCCTGTTCCACCACGCGGTAGCCGAAGGCGGGCACCCGGTGATCCAAGGGCGCGCAGAAGACGGAGTATTCCGGCTCTTGCAGGATGAGACCGGTTTCGACGGTGTGAACGCGGAAGCCGTAGGGGATGCGCGTCTCGCTGTAGCGCAACACCGCCTTCAGGTACTCTTCCAGGCCCGGCGGGCCGTAGATATCGATGTGCTCAGGGGTGCTGCCCAAGCCACAGGAGGCCAACAGCCCCGGCAGGCCGTAGATGTGATCCCCGTGCATGTGGGTGATGAAAATGCGGCGCAACTGGCTGGGGCGCAGCTCGTCTAGGCGTAGCAACTGGTGCTGGGTGCCCTCGCCACAATCGAACAGCCACCATTCCGACCGCTGGGGAAACTGCACCGCCACCCCAGAGACATTGCGCTGGCGGGTGGGCATGCCGGAGCTGGTGCCCAAAAAGGTGATCCGAATGGCATTGGGATCTGTCACAGGGGCAAGACCTCAAGGATTGGGATCCCTAGCTTACCAACTGCTCCCGCTGGCCGAGAAAAAACCCCTGATAGGATGGGGAGTAGAACGTACCCTTGAGCCTTCTCGTCATGATCACCCTGACCGATAGCGCCATCCAAGAGTTGAAGCGCCTGCGCAGCAAGTACGAAAAAGAGGGATCCCAGCCCATCCTGCGTCTAGGGGTCAAGCCGAGCGGCTGCTCTGGCCTCTCTTACGTAATGAACTTCGAGTCTCGGGCCAACCCTGACGATCACACCTTCGACTTTGGGGATATCCAGGTGGCAGTGGATCCCTTGAGTATGACCTTGATCAGCGGCACCACCGTCGACTTTTCCGAGGATCTGCTGGGGGGCGGTTTCCGCTTCAGGAACCCCAATGCAATAGCTAGCTGTGGGTGTGGCACCTCCTTTGCCACTGCTGAGACTGCTGCTGTCGTTGGTCACTAAAGTCTCAATCGCTGCCTCCCACCCGCCTTTGGGCGTCAACGGTTGGAGGGCTCTAGGCTGGGCAGCCAAAGGACAAACCAAGTCCATCCCTTCTGGCTGGTGACCCGGATTTGGCCCTGCAGATACTCCACCCACTGCTTCACCAAGGCCAGTCCAAGGCCGCTGCCCGGTTGCGCCCAGGGATCCTCAGAGGGCACCCGGTAAAAGCGCTCGAAAAGGTGGGGCAGGTGGTCAGGCTCGATTTGGGCGGTATTGCCAATCCTTAGCTCAACCCCACCGGGAAAGGCTTGCACCTCCAAGCGGAGGGTTCCGCCCGGCTGGGTAAACTTGCAGGCATTTTCCAGCAGTTCCTTCAGGATCAGGGTTAGCTGCTGCGGGTAGCTGTAGAGCACTGCCGGGAATGAGGTCAGCTCCGCCATCTCCAGCTTCAGTTGCCGAGCCTGAGCCCGTTCTCGCACCCCATTGAGTAGGCCTGTGCAAAGGCTGTGGAGATCGATGGCGGCAGCCGCAGAGCCCAACTCTTTGGCTTCTAGGCTCTGCAGATCCAGCAATCTGTTGATTAGCTCGATTTCAGCTTGACATTCTTCCAGGGCAATGCGGTGGTATTGGCACTGCTTCTCGTTGAGAGGAGTGCGGCCCAACAGTTCCAGGGCCAGCTTGATCTTGGTGAGGGGAGTGCGCAGCTCGTGAGAAACGCTGGCCAGAAAGCTATCCTTAAGGCGGCTGAGCTGCTGCAAGTCCTGTACCTGGCAGGCCAGCTGGGCGGTACGTTCCTGCACTTTGGCTTCTAGGGCTTGGTTGAGTTCCCGCAGGTGGCGTTGGGCTTGGCTGGCCTGGATCAGGTGACGGATACGCCGCTTCAAAACCGCCCAACGAATGGGCTTGGAAATGTAATCGCTGGCCCCGGCAGCAAAGGCTTCATCCACGCAGGACTCATCTTCCAGCGCCGTGACGATGAGAATGGGCAGATCCGAGTTTTGAGCATGGAGGCGGCGACAGCACTCAAACCCATCCACATCCGGCATGACCGCATCCAGCAAGACCATATCCACTGGGTGTTGAGCGGCTAGCTGCAGACAGACTTCGCCGCTGCTGGCTTCCAGGACTTGGTAGCCTTCTCGCTCAAGGGCGTAGCGAACCAAGATTCGCTGGCTGGGCTCATCGTCCGCGATCAACAACAACGGCTTCTTTTCAGGAGAGGGGGATCCCGCCTTGGCCCCAGGAACCGCCGGCGAGCTGGCCGGAGGGTGGGGATTGGGCTTCAGCATAGGCATCGAGAGGAGAGGGAGAAAAGCTCTGCACTCAGAGACTGAGGATAACTTGCCGATATGCCACCTCCAGCTTCTGCAGGGCTTGCTCTATAGTATCCCATTTTACAGAACTGGCTGGCTCGGCATGAACCAGCTTTTCCAACTGCTGACACAGCTCGGCCAGACGTTTGGCGCCTAGGGTGCTGCTGCCGCCTTTGAGGCGGTGGGCCAACCGAGCAATGGCTTGGGGATCCCGCTGCTCTAGGGCCTGCCGCAGGGATCCCAATAGAGCTTCGCTGTCCTGCCGGTAGGTTTGGATCATCTCCTGCCAGGCTTCTGGAGAGCTGAAGACTGCCCGCATCTGGGCGAGGATAACGGGGTCGAGGGGCGGATCCTCTTCTTGGCTGGCCGGCTTGGGAAGGGGAGGGGATCCCTGAAGAACCCGGACTAGGGCGGCTGGCTCCAAGGGTTTGGTGAGGTAGCCATCCACCCCGGCAGCTTCGGCGGCAGCACGGCCTTCCGAAAACACATTGGCCGTGAGGACAACAATGCGAGGCTGGCGCTCAGGGGGCAGCTCAGCACGGATGCGACGGGTGGCCGCAAGACCATCCAGCTCCGGCATTTGCATATCCATCAACACCAGATCGTAGGGTCGCAGGCGCAGAGCTTGGACGGCTTCCAGACCGTTGCCGACTATGTCGGGCCGGTAGCCCAATCGCTCCAGCATGAGGCGAATCACCTTCTGGTTAACCGGGTTATCCTCTGCCACCAGGATCTGCAGTGGGTAGCGGCTGGCCAGGGTCGCGTCCCAAATGGAGGGAGGAGCGGCGGGAGAGGAAGATAAGGAGGAAGGAGCTTTTTCTCCCACAAGCCCCAGCAGCAGCTTCCGCAGTTGGGAGGCTTTGACCGGCTTGGCCAAAGTGGGGAGAGGGTCTCCTGTGGAGATGAAGTTGCGCCCCGTCAGCACTATGGGCAACAGGCGGGGTTGCGCTGTCTGCAGGTCAGCCGCCAGGGTCAAGCCATCCCGGTCTGGCAGGGTGGCATCCAGAAGGGCCAGGTCAAAAGGACGAGTTCTAACTGCAGCCTGGGCTTCTGCCGCCAAGGCACAACAGGTTACCTCCATGCCCCAAGCGCTCAGCAGTCGGGATAGCAACCGCCGTTGACTGGCGTTGTCTTCCACCAGCAAAACCCGCTTGCCGGCCAAGCACGGATCCGGCGCGGCGGTTGGCAACAGCTCCTGGTCTGGCCTCTTTAGGGGGATGCGAAAGCGAAAAGTGGATCCCTGGCCCGGCTGACTTTCCACCCCGATTGCTCCCCCCATGAGCTGGCAGAGACGCTGGCTGATGGCCAGGCCCAGGCCGGTGCCCCCAAACTGGCGGCTGATGGAGCTATCCACCTGGCTGAAGGGCTTGAAGAGGCGATCCAATTTTTCGGGGGGAATGCCAATGCCTGTATCCCGCACCTGAACGTTGACCCATTGCTTTTCGGGATCCCTCTCCCCTGCCTCGACCGTCACCACTACCTCTCCCTGGGGGGTGAACTTGATGGCGTTGCTGAGCAGGTTGGCCAAAATTTGCCGCAGGCGGCCCGGATCCCCTATCAAGGTTGGCGGCAGGTTGGGATCCACCCAGGCCATCAGCTCCAGCTCCTTGCTCTGGGCTTGGGCGGCCATCAAATCCAGCAGCTCCTCCACCAACTGCGGCAAGGAAAAGGGTATTTCCTCCAGTTCCAGCTTCTGGGACTCGATCTTGGAGAAATCGAGGATGTCGTTGATTAGGTTCAGCAGCACCTCGCCTCCATAGCGGATGGTCTGCACCCAATCCTGCTGCTGTCGATCCAAAGAGGTGTCCAGCAGCAGGTTAGCCATTCCCAGGATGGCGTTGATGGGGGTGCGGATCTCGTGGCTGATGGTGGCCAGGAACTCGCTCTTGGCCCGGCTGGCGGCTTCGGCAGCTTCCTTGGCTGCTTTCATCTGCTCTTCTGCCAGCTTGGCTAGGGTGATATCCCGTCCGGCGGCGTAGAACAGGGATCCGGCCAAAGAGGCTCGCCACTCGATGAAGCGATAGCTGCCGTCCTGAGTGCGGTAGCGGTTGACAAAGTGATCCAGCCGTTTCTCTTCGACAAGCTGCTGCATGGCCGCCTGCGTGGCGGGGACATCTTCCGGGTGAACCCACTCCAAAAAGGGTCGGCTCTGCAGCTCCTGCAGAGAATAGCCCAGCGTAGTCTCCCAGGCGCGGTTGAGACGGCGAAAGTACCCTTGGGCATCGGCAATGCAGAGCAAATCCAGAGCTACCGAGAAAAACTGCTCCAGCTCCGCTTCTGCCGACTTGCGGGCAGTGATGTCCACCGCGGTAAACACCCAACACGGGATCCCGCGCAAGACAAGGGGCTGCACAAACACGTCTTCCCAGACAACCTGGCCATCCTGCCGCTGCCATTGCCACTCAAAGCGGGCGGATCCCTGCTGGCGGGCTTGCTCCAAGTAGGACTGCAGCGAGAACTCCCCGCCCCGAAGAGCCTGGCGATAGGGAGACTGCTCGGAAGCGTCGAAGGCTCGCAGCTCCTCCAAACTGGAGAAGCTATAGGCCGCAATGGCCTGGGAGTTGGCCTCCAGGATCTCGCCGGTCTCGGCATGACGGATGAGGATGGCCACAGCGGCATTCTCAAACAGCGCCCGGAACTTCTGCTCGCTTTCCTGGACGGCCTGCTGGGATCGCACCCTGTCGGTTACATCGCGGACGATCACCACCACCTCTTGGGCGTTGAGGGGCACAATGCGCACCTCTTCGTGGCGGGTCTCCCCTTCAATCTCGATGCTTTGGTCGTAGCGCTGCCGCGTCTGGGTAGCTATAGCCTGCTGAACAAAGAAAAGCCGCCGCTCGGCCAACTCCGGTGGCAAAAGCTCCTGCAGGGATCGGCCCACGTAGGTGTCCGGCGAGCCATAGGGAAGAACCTCGCCCCCGGAGACAAAGCTCAAGCAGATGCCCTGGCTGTCCAGGCGAAAGATCAAGTCGGGAATGGCTTCTAGAATGGCTCGCTGCACCTGTTCAGCGGCTTTCAAGGCCAGCTCTGCCTGCTTGGCTTCTGTAATATCCCGCACGATCACCAGGACTTCCTGGCTGTTGAGAGGGACAATGCGGGCTTCTTCGTGGCGTACCTCCCCTCGGACTTCAATGCTGTACTCGTAGCGCTGTTGGGTTTGGGTGGCCAGAGCCTGCTGAACATAGAAAAGCCGCTGCTCTGCCAGCTCCAGCGGCAGAATCTCCTGGAGGGATCGACCTAAGTGGCGCTCTGCTGGGCAGTCAAGATGGACATCGCCGCCGGAAATAAAACTCAGGCAGATGCCCTGGCGATTCAGGCGAACAATAAGGTCGGGGATGGCTTGGAGAATGGCCCGCTGGGTGGCTTCCATTTCTCTAAGGGCCAACTCCGCCTGTTTCCGCTCGGTGATATCCCGCACCAGGATGTAAACTTTGTCTCTCCCGTGAGCGACAACGCAGGCTCTCCGATAGCAGCGGATCCCCGGCTCAATCTCAACTTCGTACTCTAGGTACTGCGGCGTCTGGCTGACCAAGGCCCCCTCCGCCAGAGATGGATACTGCTCTTTCAGCGAGCCAGTAAACACGTCTTGGGCGCGGCGACCCACGTAAAACTCAGGCGGATGTCGGGTGGGAACGTAAGGGGAAGGCTTGCAATGAAGAATGACTCCCTCGGCGCTGAGCTCAAAAATCAAGTCGGGAATGGCCTCGTAGAGGGCGCGGTAGCGAGACTCGCTTTCCTGTAGAGCCCGCTCCATCTTGACCCGCTCGCTGATGTCGCGGCTGGTGATGAGGATCCCATCGCCCACCGGCACCACTTGGTGATGGATCCAACTGGCCTTCAAGCCCGGCTGCCCCGAAATGGGGAACTCCTCTTCCAGAGGAATGCCGGTTTCCACCACTCGCTTGTATTTCTCAAAAAAGCCCCCCCAGCGGTTGATGGGCAGCAGCTCGCACAGCCGCTGGCCGATGATCTGCCGGCGCTGGAGGGAAATGAGCTCTTCCCCCTTGGCGTTGACATCCACAAAGACAAAGTCGCGGATCTCGCGGGTAACGGGATCGCGCACCGCCTCCAGCAGGTAAATAGCATCCAAGCTGGCTTCCAAGGCTGCCCGAAAACGAGCCTCTGGGCTGGGGGTGCCTCTAGGAGGTTGGAAGGGAAATCTTCGAGAAAGGGATCCCAGGATCCCTCTGAAGACAGAAAGCGGCTGACTTTCCCCCAGGCTGACGCCAAGCAGCAGGAGAGCCAAGAAGAGGGATCCCAGCAGCCAAAAGGCAAGGCCAGAGGGATCCACCAGGCCCACCGTTTTCCCTACCGCCCATAGCTCTCTGTGCATAGAACCCAGAGATTCCTGCCCCCTTTCCACAGTATCCCAGCAAGTCTTTCCAGCTTATCTTGGAGGTCAAAAGGGGAAGCTCAGCTAACTTGCGGAAATGGCCTCTATGCAATGGGCAGGATTCCTCAAGAGTGGCTTTTTGGGGAAATGAGTCTTGGCTCAAAGCTTTGTTTCTGGGTGCAGTAGGGAGAGAGACTCTTTATTGTGAAGATGCTTTATTGTGAAAAATAATTGTGAAGATTCAGCGGGATCCCTTGCGCCAGCGGCAATAGAGTTTTTCCAACTCCACCCAGACCATAACCACGGTGCTAGAGCCCAAGCAGATCAAAAGTTCAGTGCGGGTTAGCTCCTCTGTGCCAAAGAAGCTGCGCAAGAAAGGCACATAGAGCAGAGCCAATTGCAAGAGCAGAGTGGTCAGGACCGCGCCCAGCAGGTAGGGGTTGGAGAAAGGGTTGGTCTCGATGGTGAGCTTCTCGTTGGAGCGCACGGCCAGCGCATGGCCCATCTGGGCGATACACAAGGTGGTGAAGACCATCGTGCGCCAGTGGGGGATGTAGGCTTCCACAATGGCCATCATGAGGATTGTGGAGATGGCAAAAACCACGCCGATGCGCACCATGTAGGCTCCCAGGCCCTGCGCGAAGATGCTCTCTTTGGGGTTGAAGGGGGGGCGCTGCATCACCCCTGGCTCCGCCGGTTCCAAAGCCAAGGCCAGAGCGGGCAGGCCATCGGTCACCAAGTTCATCCACAAGATCTGTAGGGGTGTCAGCGGCACATCCCCCAAGCCCAGGATGGGGGCAGCAGCCACTGTCAGCACCTCACCGATGTTGCTGCCCAAAATGTACTTCACAAAGCGGCGGATGTTGCTGTAGACCACTCGCCCTTCTTCAATGGCTGCCACGATGGTGGCGAAGTTGTCGTCCAGCAGCACCATATCGCTGGCCTCTTTGCTCACATCGGTGCCCGTGATGCCCATGGCGATGCCAATATCCGCTTGGCGCAGGGCAGGGGCGTCGTTGACCCCATCCCCGGTCATGGCCACGAACTCGTTTTGCTTTTGCAAGGCCTGGACAATGCGCAGCTTGTGTTCGGGTGCCACGCGGGCATAGACGTTGACCGTCTGCACCGTTTGCAGCAGCTCCTCAAAACTCAGGCGGGAGAGGGTGCGTCCGTCAATCGCCTGATCCTCCGACTCGAGAATGCCCAGCTGGCGGGCAATGGCAACAGCTGTCAGTTGGTGGTCGCCGGTAATCATCAACGTGCGGATCCCAGCTTCTCGGCAGCGGGCCACGGCCTCTCGTGCCTCTGGTCGCGGAGCATCGTGCATCCCCATCAGGCCCAGCCAAACCAGGTTGTGCTCCACCTCTTCCCCGTTGTCCGGGATCCGCTCTAGCCTCTGGGTGGCTACCCCCAGAACCCGAATACCTTGGGCGGCCAGGCGGTTATTGGTGCCGAGGATGGCCTGGCGATCGGTTTCCGACAGCTCCTGCCAAGTTCCCCCTTTCTGGATGCGATCACACCGCTCCAGCACCAGCTCTGGGGATCCCTTGATGTAGACGCAATAGCCGCCGTTTTCTTGGATCACCACGCTCATGCGTTTTCGTTCCGAGCTGAAGGGGAGCTCCTGCACCCGTGGGTAGCGCTCCTGTAAAGAGCCTTTGTGGAGGTTGGCCTTGGCGGCTGCCACCAGCAGGGCGGCCTCGGTGGGATCCCCCAGGATGGACCAGGTGGGCGTTGAAGGGGGGGAAGAAACTGCAGACCGAGGGTTACGCCCGGCAACAGGTTGGAGACTGGCCTGCAACAGGGCATCGTTGCAGAACACCACGGCCCGCAAGATGGCCTGCAAATCTGGGGCGCTCTCTGGATCCATGAGCTGGCCGCCGCAGTAGAAGGAGCCCTTGGGGATGTAACCGCTGCCGCTGACGTGGTAGTGGCGGTCGGGGGTAACGATGTCGGTCACCACCATTTTGTTTTCCGTGAGGGTGCCGGTTTTGTCGGAGCAGATGGTGGTGACGGATCCCAGGGTTTCCACTGCTGGCAGGCGGCGGATGAGGGCATGGCGGCGCACCATGCGTTGGGTGCCAATGGCTAGGGTGACAGTGATCACCGCAGGCAGCCCCTCTGGTACCACGGCCACGGCCATGCTCAAGGAGGTTTCCAGAAGCGAGGTGAAAGGGGCCATACTCCCGGCTTGCAGCAACCCTATCCCCACCACCAAGGCCACCAAAGCCAGGGATCCCGACACCAGCACATTGCCCAGTTGGCTCATGCGCCGCTGCAGGGGAGTGGGCTCGTTTTCCACCGTTTGTAGCAGCTTCGCCACCTTGCCCAGCTCCGTGTTCATGCCGGTGGCAGTAACCAAGAGGATCCCTCGCCCCTGAATCACTTCGGTGCCCATGAAGGCCATGTTGCGCCGTTCCCCCAGCTCGATGTCCGGCGGGAGTACGCAATCTGCCTGTTTGGTTACAGGGGTGGCTTCTCCGGTCAAAGCTGCTTCCCGCACCTGCAGGTTCACGGCCTCGGCCAAGCGCCCATCGGCTGGGATCTGTACCCCGGCTTCCAGCAGCACGCGATCCCCCGGCACCAGTTGGCTGGCTGGAACTTCTTGCCACAGGCCATCCCGCTCCACCCGCACGGTAGGGGAGGCCAGTTTTTTCAGGGCCGCCAGCGCTTTTTCCGCCCGACTTTCTTGCAAATAGCCCAGGCCACCGTTAAGGCCAACGATCAACAAAATGGCCAGGGCATCTTTGGGAAACTCGCCTTCTTGCAAGTCCAAAGTGGCTGAGATCGCCGCTACGGCGATCAGCATCAGCAGCATGATGTTGCGGAATTGATCCAGCAGGACTTGCCAGGAGCTACGGCCAGAAGAAGTGGTGATCAGCTCATTGGGGCCATATTGCCGCTGCCTCTGGATCACCTGCTGAGTGGTGAGGCCACGATCGGGATCGGTCTGCAACTTCTGGATGGCGGCGGCAAGGGTGAGGCTATGCCAGGCAGGAACAGAAGCAAGGGGGGATCCATCCGGTGGGATCATCGCGACCACTCGAGGGTTCTTGCCGCATTTTGACATACTCCCCGCCCCACAGGAGGAGGATTCTGACAGCAGCAGACCGGTGCTGGAGTAGGCCCCGAATACCTGCCCTGCCTAGCGCAAGATTTCAAAATCCAAAACGGGCTCTGTCTGGGTGACGCGGTAATATCCGGCCTGGGTACGAACCGAAGCCTGATAGGGACTGGGCAAATCTAGCGAGCGCAGGGGTGGGATGTTGGTGCGTTGGTTCAGCAGCGTGGTGAAGAAGGCGGTGGTCTGCCGGGCCTGGGAGCGCACCACCTCCTCAGGGAAAATGACCGGATCCACATTCCTGCCTGTATCCAACAGGATCCTATCCAGGGCATCTCCCACCGGATAGGAAGGATAGGCAATTTGGGCCAAGGCGGATCCAATCGGGATCCCGGCGGATAGACAACCCAGAAGAATGGCCGAAGTCAGACGCATGTGCTGTGATTCCTCCTGCGCTACAGCTTTTCCTCAACACCGGAAAAAAGCGGGGTTTGAACGTTGCTCATTGACTTGGATCCCCATGAAGCCTACCTTTTGACCGGCAGCTAAGGCGGATTCTACTCGAAATGCCTCGATTGGCAACCGCCTGCAACCCAATAGAACGCCAACATGACAAAGGATCTCGCCGCCGACTAGGATCGGGATACTCTGCTTGGGATCCTTAGACCTGTGAGTGTTTGTGTTCGCATTGCCCCCAGCCCAACCGGAAATCTGCACATCGGCACCGCCCGAACGGCAGTGTTCAACTGGCTGTATGCCCGTCGCCACGGTGGCCGGTTCATTTTGCGCATCGAGGACACCGACCGCGACCGCTCTTTGCCCCGCTACACCCGCAACATTTTGGCGGGCCTGGCCTGGTTGGGCCTAGACTGGGACGAAGGGCCGGTCTACCAATCCAAGCGCATCGAGCGCTATCAAGCGGTGGTACAGCAGCTTCTGGATCGAGGGTTGGCCTACCGCTGCTACGTCAGCGAGGCGGAGCTGGAGGAGATGCGCGCTGCCCAGAAGGCCGCCGGCAAAGCCCCCCGCTACGACAACCGCCACCGCTTTCTCACCGAAGCCCAGCGACGGGCCTACGAAGCCGAGGGTCGGCAGCCGGTGATCCGCTTCAAAATCGAGGAGCCCCTGGAAGTGTCTTGGGTGGATCTCATTCGCGGCCCCATTACCTGGAACACCCAGGACTTGGGGGGGGATATGGTCATTGCCCGAGCGGATGGCTACCCTCTCTACAACTTGGCGGTGGTGGTGGATGATATTGACATGGGCATCACCCATGTGATTCGCGGCGAAGATCACATCGGCAATACCCCCAAGCAGATTTTGCTCTACCGTGCTCTTGGCTACGAACCTCCCCAGTTCGCGCATTCTCCTTTAATCCTGAACCCGGAGGGGAAAAAGCTCTCCAAACGGGATGGGGCAACTTCGGTAGCAGAGTTCCAGCAACTGGGCTTTTTGCCGGAAGCTCTCAAGAACTATTTGGCTTTGCTCAGTTGGTCGCCCCCGGATGGGGAAGAGCTTTTCTCTTTGGAAAAGGCGGCTGCGCTGTTCGACTTTGACCGGGTTAACCGTGCGGCTGCCCGCTTTGACTGGGACAAGCTCAACTGGATCAACAGCCAGTACATCAAGCGGCTTTCTCCGCCAGAACTGGTAGAACGGCTCACCCCCTTTTGGCAGGCGGCAGGGTTTGACCTTTCCGAGGTGCCGGATCCCACCTGGTTGGAAGATGTGGCCCGCCTGATTGCCGATGGTATCGACCGCCTGGCAGAGGCTCCTCCGCTCAGCCGCTTTTTGTTTCAGGAGCCCCTCAGCTACACGTTGCCAGCTCTGGAACAGTTGCGCCTGCCTGGGGTGGCAGAGGCTATGGCTGCAATGGCCACCACGTTGGCTGCTGCCGAGCTGCCCCAGGTTTCGGCGGACAGCTTAAAACCGCTGGTGGATCAGGTGGCCAAGGGCCAGAACATGAAAAAGGGCCTGCTGATGAAGAGTTTGCGGGCCGCCCTGACAGGGGATCTGCAGGGGCCGGATTTGCTGGAATCTTTTGCCCTTCTCCAGCGGCGGGGCTGGGCTTTGGGGCGGTTAGAGGCTGTGCAGAAGTTGGTTTCTTGTTGATGGAAGCCCATCTCTTGCTGTCATGCCTTCGGTTGCCTCTGTTGAAAGTGCTCCGCACCGCTGCCGCAATCGGGATCCCATGCTGTCACGCCAGCTACAGGCTGCAAACCAAATTGTCCAAGAACTGGTGCTGCTCTCTTCTCAGTTATCTTCCCCATCCTCTTCGGACTCTGTAGAGATGGGGGAGCTGGAGCAGTGTGTGCTCAAGCTGGCCCAGACCTTGGTACAGCAGATGGTAAATCGCCTGGGCGCGGCCTCAGCTCGCCTTTGGATTTTCGACCCGCAGGAAGGATGTTTTCAGTCGGTGGCCCATGCCGGCCTGCTCAGCCCTGCTCACGACCAAATTCAGCGGATCTATCCTGACGACAGCCCTTTAGGACGGGTGGCCCAGGAGGGGCTGCCGCTTTTGAGCAACAATCCCGCCCAAGAAGCCTGGATGCCCGCCCCGGAGTGGGTGAAGGCCAATGGCTTGCGGGGCTTTGTTGCCTACCCGATTAACCGAGGGGAGGAGCGGCTGGGGGCTTTGGCTCTGTTGAGCCGGACACCTCTGGAAGCCAGCTTTCTGGAAGTGGTGAAGTTCCTCTGTTCCTATATCGCCAGCGCCATCATCAATGCCAAGCTGCTGGAGCGCAGCCGACGGCAGGCGGTGCGGGAGGCGCTGCTCAACCGCATCACCAGCACTGTTCACCGCTTTTTGCAGTGGGATCAAATCGTCAGCACTGCCCTGAAGGAGCTGCAGCAGGCCTTTCTCTCGAAAGGGGTGAAGGGGCTGAGCCGCTGCTGTTTTTACAGTCTCAGCCCGGATCAGCAGACGGTTCGGGTCAGCCATGAGGCCCTGAGCCCTGGGCTAACCCCCTCCCTAGGAGAGGTGTACCGGATCCAGGACTTTGGCTCGCTGTGCGAGCGCCTGCGGACGGGGCAGGTGGTGCAAATAGCCTTGCCTCTGCTGCCGGATCGAGATCTCCTGACCCCAGAGGGGTTGGCCGCTCTCCAGGCGCTGCAGGCTTGCTCGGCGGTGCTGATCCCGGTGCAGTCGGTGGGCTCGGCAGGAGTAGGGCTTTCGGAGGTTGGCGGGAAGGATGGGGGACGGCCCGGTTTGGCTGCAGAGCCAGGGGAGATGATTGGGTTGTTGGGAGTGTACGTCACCACACCCCACCTTTGGCAGCCGGAGGAGATCGAGCTGTTGCGCTCGGTGGCCTCTCAACTGGCCATTGCCCTCACCCGTTCCAGCCTGTTCGAGCATGCCCATCAGCAGACGGAACGGCTGGCTCTGTTGCACTCGATCACGGCGGCGATTCGCTCCAGCCTGGAGCCCACCACCCTCTTCCATGCGATCACCCAGCAGATCGGGGCGGCTTTTCAGGCAGATGTGTGTATCTTGGCCCTCTGGCAGCCGGAGCAGGAGCTGCTACACCCTGTTGGCCTTTATGCGCCGCAGCTTTCCCCCACCGTTCGCGTGGGCGGGACGGAGTCGTTGCTGGACACTCTGTTGCCGACAAGGGGGCCGTTGGTGGGATCCCCAGATTGCCCCTGGGTTGAGCCTGGGATCCCGCCGGACTTGCCGGAGACGATTCGAGCCAAGTTGCGCTTGGGGGCCAGTTTGCTCGCCACCTTGAGGGGGCCTGTGGTGGTGCCGGAGCCGCAGACGGCTCAGTCCTGGGCCGATCTAAAGCCTCAGAGCCAGGGGAGTGGGCTGTTGTTGGTGCCCCTATTTGCTTCTGAGCATCCGGACAGGCCCCAAGAACTGTTGGGGGGCATTGCCCTAATCCGCTACCCTGGCAGCGATTCCCTGACCCCTCGTCCTTGGCAGCCGGAGGATCTGGAGTTGGCAGAAGCCGTGGCCGAGCAGGCGGGGATCGCCCTCAAGCAAGCGCGGCTTTACGAGCAAACCCGTAGCTCTGCCCAGCGGGAAAGCCTTTTGCGCCAGATTGCCCAGCGCCTCAGCGGCACCTACAATCCCCAGGAGGTGGTGCAGATTGCCCTCGAGGGCATGGCAGAGGCTTTGCAGGTTGAGCGGTGCAGTTTTGTGGCGCCCTGCAGTGGCCATGAGCCGTTCGCAGCCTCGTCGCGACAGCCTTGCGGTTCCCCTTCCCCTGCCGTAGGCAGAGCAACAGCCCCACCAGAGGCGGGACGGAGTCCTTTGGCTCAGCAACCCTTGGCCGGCGCTCCTGCAGAACCTCTGGCCATCATCCAAGAGTATTGCCGTCAGCCGGGGATCCCTTCCCAAAGGGGACAGACGCTGCCCCCTGAGCTAAGCCAGCTCCTCTGGGTCAATTGCTACAGCCACCTGAACACGCTGCTGATTCCAGATGTCAACACCTTCCCATTGTCTGCCCACGCCCGCCGCCATCTGCTGCAAAAGGGCATCCGCTCCCTGTTGGGTGTGCCGATAGTCACCGATGCTCGCCAGGTGGCCGGGGTGCTTTGCGCCTTCATGCCGCCGTTTGAGCCGGCAGTTCGGGGAAGCAAAACCGCCGATATCGCCTCAGAAGCCGCCGGATTTTCCCCCAGAGATACGGACTTGGTGAACGCGCTGGCGGACATTGCGGCAGTAGCCTTGCAGCGGGCCTCTTTCTACGAGCAGGTTCGCCGTCAGGAGGCGACGGCAGCAGCTTTGCGGGGCCTAACCGAGGGGCGAGAGGCGGAAAGTCGTCGGTTGGCCGCCGATTTGCACGACCAAACCTTGGCAGATCTGGGAGCTTTGTCTCGCCAGATCCAAGAGCTATCCGGCGATCCGACCATTGGCCCAGCCGGACAGGCTCAGTTGCGGGCCATGAGCGCCCAACTGCGAGAGACCATGGCCGAATTGCGCGGGATCGTGGAAGATTTGCAGCCGACGGCCATGCGGGCCTTTAACCTTGGCCCCGCTCTGCGCAGTCTCCTGGAACGGGCCGCCCAACGTTCCCCCCATCCTCTCCTCACCCGTTTCGACAACCAAGCCGATGGCCTGCTCTCCCGTCTCAGCCCCACCTGCCAGAGCAACATTTTCCGCATCGTGCAGGAGGCTCTGAACAACATCGTCAAACACGCAGGGGCACGGCGCATCGATCTCATCATTCAGCCCAAGGCGCAACAGGACGCGGGTTCCTCTACCAACCCTCAGGCTCCCTACACCCACTTGGAGCTGAAGATCATCGACGATGGCTGCGGTATGCCGGAGTCCAAGAGTGGGGTGGATCCCGCCCAGCCGTCTGGCCATGGACACGGGTTGCTCAACATGCGCTACCGAGCCGAGTTGATCGGGGCAAGCATTGCTTGGCGTAATCGCCGCTTTGGCAGTGGCACAGTTGTAGAGCTGCGAGTCCCTCTGCCGCCGAGTCCCCGATCTTGCGGCTAGCCCCCCCTTTTCTGAGGTAGCAGACGCAGCATTTTCAGTCTCAACCTGTTCTATAGTCGTTTAAGCTCAAGGGTTCCCGGTTCTCTAACCTGTCTGGTGGAGGGATCCTCTCACGCCGGCAGGACGGAGTTTTTGCGCTGTCGTTAACACTGCGAGGAGAAGCATCTGTGGCCTATCGTGTGACTTTGATCCCTGGGGATGGCATCGGCCCGGAAGTGGCCAAGGCGATGACCACGGTCTTGGAGGCTACTGGGGTTCGGTTCGAATGGATCCCGGTAGAGGCAGGGGTGGAGGTGATTGAAAAATACGGCACCCCCTTGCCACCCCAGGTGTTGGAGTCCATTCGGGAAACCAAAGTGGCGATCAAAGGGCCGATTGGCACTCCCGTAGGTACTGGCTTTCGTTCGGTCAACGTGGCCATTCGCAAGGAGCTGGATCTTTTCGCCAATCTGCGCCCGGCCAAATCCATGCTCGGTGTCAAAAGCCCTTTTCAAGACATCGACCTAGTGGTGGTGCGGGAAAATACCGAAGATCTCTATGCCGGGATCGAGTTTGAACGGGGCACGCCGGAAGCCATCCAAGCGCGGGAGGAAATGATGCGCCTCTCCGGCAAACCCATCCGCGAGGGATCCGCCATCGGCATCAAGCCCATTTCGGACTTCGGCAGCCGCCGCATTGTCAAATTTGCCTTTGAGTACGCCCGCCAGAATGGCCGCAAGAAGGTGACGGCAGTTCACAAAGCCAACATCATGAAATTCACCGATGGCTTGTTTTTGCAGGTGGCACGGGAGGTGGCCCAGGAGTACCCCGACATCGAGTTTGAAGATCGCATCGTGGACAACATGTGCATGCAACTGATGCAAAAGCCGCAGCTCTACGATGTGCTGGTGCTCACCAACCTCTATGGGGACATCATTTCCGACTTGTGCGCGGGGATGATCGGCGGGCTGGGGGTGGCGCCGGGGGCCAACATCGGCGACGGCATTGCGGTTTTTGAGGCCATTCACGGCTCTGCTCCCAAGTACGCTGGCCAAAACAAAGTCAACCCCTGCGCTCTGATCCTCTCCGGGGCGATGATGCTGCGCTACCTAGGAGAGCGGGAGGCTGCCGCAAGGGTGGAGGCGGCGGTGCAGGCGGTGATCGCCGAGGGCAAGCAGGTCACCTATGACCTGGCCACAGGGGATCCTGTCGGCACTCAGGAAATGGCCAAGGCCATTGCTGCCCGCGTGCAGGAGATGGCTCCGCAGTAGGGTTTGGCGTCAAATGTTCTGATCCCAGGCTCCTCAAGGGAGGGGGGCTAGAGGACTCAATACCCCAAAACCGGATCCACCACCCCCAGCAAGGGATCCCCGGCCCGGAAGCGCCGCACATTTTCTCGCACCCGCTTAGAGAGGGCTGGGACAATCATGGCATCGGTAAGAGCAGTGTGGGGGGTAATCAGGCAGTTGGGCAAGCTCCAGAGGGGATGCCCATCCGGTAGGGGCTCGGGATCCGTGACATCCAAGGCGGCCCCGCGAATGACCCCCTGCTGCAGGGCGGCCACCAAGTCGGAGGTCACGATGTGCTTGCCTCGCGCCACATTCACCAGCCAGCACTGGGATCCCATCTGCTCCAACTCAGCTTGGGCGATGATCCCCTCAGTTTCCGGCGTGAGAGCCAAGGCCAAGATCACCACGTCTGCCTCTGCCAACACCGTTTGCCGTTCCGCGAGTGTCACCACCCGCGTGGCCCCCGGCAAGGGATCCGCCTTACGACGCACCACGTCGATGGAGCACTGAAAAGGCTGCAACAGCTTGATCAACTCTTGGGCGATGCCCCCGGCCCCGAAAATGACCACACGGCTACCCCAGAGGCTGGTACCGGAGCCCTCCTGCCAAGTTTGGGCCAAGGCGCGGATCTTCAAGTCGCGCAAGCCGGCCAAGGTCAGGGCCAAGGCATGTTCCGCCACCGGTTGAGCATAGACTCCCTTGCCACAAGTCCACACATAGGCAGGATGCAAAACCCCTGCCCGGACAAAAGGCTCTACCCCCGCCCAGGGCAACTGCACCCAGCGGATCCCTTTCCCTTCCGCCAGACAGCACTTCAGGCCGGGCACATCAAAGGCATCGGCCCAGACCAAGGCTTCTGCTTCTGCCAGGGGCACAATTTCGCCACCCCCTGCCAAAACAGCCTCTTTGAGCCAGGGGCGAAGATTGTCGGGTTCGACGGCAATGCGTTTGCCTTGGATGCCCATAGGAACCGTTGGATAAGGCTTTCCCCTTGCCAGGATACTGTCGGCAGAGCGAGAGATGGCATGCACGGGCAGCCGCAAAAACCGGTGATCGAGTGTTAAGGGATCCCAAAGGGATCCTGGGCCACTTCCATAGGATCGCTAGGGTGAAAATTAGGGCTGCTGTGTTGGCTCAATCCTTAAGTAGGTAGCATTCCCCAATGACCCTATCCGAACTGCTGATCTTGGTGACGCTGCTCTTTCCCGGGATCCTGTTGTCGCTCATTGTGATGGGAACCTTTGCCGCAGGGGGATAATCATCTCCCAATGACAATGGTGAAGCCCTAAAGACGTGAAGACATGTCCAAAACCAAGCTGAGCGCCTGGGTCATGGGCTGGGGGTTAGCCTGCACTGCTGCTCTCTTTTTGCCCAGCGTGGCTGCTCAAGCTCAGGTGACCCTCGGTGTGCAGCCGGTGCGGGTGGTGCAAGGGATCCCTTTGTACCAGAAGGAGGTTTGGGTTGGAGACAATCGGATCCCCGTTTCTATCGTGGTCATTTCTCTCGCAGCGGGCCAACTGCGGCCTATCTGGGCTGCACCTGCGGGGCTGGTGGGTCTGGGGGAGCTGTCTTCCTTTGGCCCCGAACAGGGAGCAGTAGCCGCCATTAACGGTGGGTTTTTCAACCGCAACACCCGTCAGCCGCTGGGGGCAATTCGTCGGGATGGCCGTTGGATCTCCAGCCCCATTTTGGGTCGTGGGGTCATCGCCTGGTCGGATGGGACGGCAGGGCAAGAAGGGGGATCCGTGCGCTTTGCCCGTTTGCGGATGCAAGCAGAGCTGCGCAATGCCATTGGGGATCAAATCCCAGTGGTGGGCATCAATACAGGCTATATCCTGCCCGGCATCTCCCAGTTCACCCCCGACTGGGGATCCACCTACACCACCCAAACGGACGACGAAATGCTCGTGATGGTGCGGGAGGATCGGGTGCAAGAGATTCTGATGGCTGGCCTGGCCGGCAGTTTAACGGTACAGATTCCCAGTGAGGGGTATGTATTGGCAGGGCGGGGGCTAGAAGGTGCCCTAGAAGCCCGCAAGCTGGTTCCTGGGGATCGCCTCAGCTTTTATCTGCGCTTGGATCCGCCTGAGCTGGAAGCCTATCCTCACCTCTTGGGCGCAGGGCCGCTCTTGCTCTTGGATGGACAGGTGGTTTTGGATGCCCGATTGGAGGGATTTCAGCCTCTCTTTCGCCGGCAGCGAGCCGCCCGCAGTGCCATCGGCCAACTGGACAGCGGACATTTGCTGCTGGTTACCGCCGGCAATGCCCAGGAAAATCAAGGGCTCACCCTGCTGGAGATGGCACAGTTGATGCAGCAATTGGGCTGTCGCCATGCCCTGAACTTGGATGGGGGCAATGCTTCCACCTTGGTGCTGGGGGGAGAAGCCGTCAATTTGGAACACCGACACCCAGAAGCCAGCCCACCCAACAGTGAGACGGATCCCAGTCCCTCCCGGCGGCGCACACCCCGAGTTCACAATGGCTTGGGATTTTTCCCAAGTCCAAGTCGGTAGCAGAGAACAAAGGCAGCCTTTCGTACTGGCAGGAAGTGTCTTTTTGATCCAGGGATCGAGGGTGGGATCCCTGGACTTCCCGGCTGCTTGGATGAGGGATCAGGTATTCTCCAGGATTGGATCTACCTTGCTAGGAGAAGACTTCTCAAGAAGGAAAGGACTCGGCTCTGGATCCCGGCAATCTCGGCACCCAAAGCTCCGGAGCTTGTGCAGGTCAATCTTAAATGGGATCCAAACTGAATGCCCAATGCTCATTTCTCAGAGTAGAAATAGAGGTTAAATTAAATGGAAATATCGGCTCCGAGATCGGTAAGAAAAATAATTAAAGAGTCAATCTCTCGAAGAAAACGGCCTCAGAATCTAAAATGTACACAATCCCTTGTGTTTCTCGCTGAATCGGATGCGATTCTCAAAAATATTGTCAATAAATCATTTTTTGACGAAGATAATTGACGAATTTGCATTTTGTTAATTTCGAGTCTGGAAATTAAGTATTTGGAGTTGTGGTCGCAATTCTTTCCACTGCGAATGTTCGGCAATGTGTGGATCTATCCAACTCCCGACAGAGTGGAGCTCCTGTCGGGCAAGGCTTCTGGGGTGGGCTAAGTCTCGCTGCTCTCGGTGGATAGGCTGCCGGTGCTGGCATTCCCGTTTGTGAGAGTCAACCTTATTTGGAAGAAATTATCTTTTCCTCGAATTTTTATAGAGCACCTCTATACTCAAGTAAGGTAGCCCTGCACACAAGCTTTTGTGCTGGGCCTGAAATTTTATTAAGATCCTCTGTCAAAGCTTTTCTTTTCAGGTATTGCCTCTCGTGCCGAAAAGCTAGGATGGGCAAGGATTGTATTTTCTATCACTCTATTTAGGATGATTTGTATGCTGGCCGGAAGCAGAACCGACTCGTTGACGGATACGCACAGGTGGTGTTTCATGGAATCCATAGCCGACGCTCTCCACCACTTGTAGGCCCTATAACCTAGGGCCGTGTCCACTAGCCTGCTCTTGAGATTAGAACGTGGTTTGCACTGCCTCCCCAAATCCTATGCCCTCCCCCAAGGATGCCTTTCCTGTGGCCCGCGTCAAACAGCCTACTGCTCAAGCCAGCTCTGCTGCCGGCGACCGCTTCCTTCAGCGGGATGGAGCCCTCTCCGCCCAGTTGGTTCCCCAGGGATCCCTGCAGCTTTACACCCACCCCAGCCGGGGCATGTTTACGCCCGTCATGGCTCAGGCGATGCGCTTGGCAGGCCAGGGAACGCGGGTGCTGATCGTGCAATTTCTCAAGGGTGGGATCAATCAGGGGCCCGAAAATCGTCTCTCCCTGGGCAGATCCTTGGAGTGGGTTCGTTGTCGCCTGCACCGCTGCATCGATACACCTCACCTAGAGCCTGAGGAGCGGGTGGCATTGGATGAGCTGTGGCAATTTACCCAGGAGGCTGTCAGGAGTGGCCGCTATGACTTGGTGGTGTTGGATGAGCTGAGCTTGGCTGTGAAGTTGGGCCTGATCCCAGAAGCGGAAGTGCTGAGCTTAATCGACCAACGCCCCATCTCCATGGACATGGTGATCACCGGGCCGGAGATGCCAGATTCGTTTCTGGAGCGGGCCGACTTGATCACGCAGTTGCGCCTACGTGGCATCCCAGGCCCAGGGCTCCGCACTGCCGATGGGAATGTTGCCTGTTCTCTGGATCCCCCTCAATTCAACGGCACAAGTGCTATGCCTACGGCACCCTATGTTGCTCCGCACTGCTGACAGAAGCTGACAGAAACAGTACATATGGTAACTGTTGCTTTTCCCCCCACTCCCTAGGGAACCGGCTGCATCCATGTTAAAAAACGACCGCTGGATCTGTGAGCAAGCGCGGCGAGGGATGATCGAGCCGTTCTGCCCTGAGCTGGTGCGCGCTGTTGAATCTCGGCCCGTTTTGAGTTACGGGCTGTCTTCCTACGGCTACGACATCCGCCTGTCGCCGGTGGAGTTCAAGATCTTTCGCCATGTGCCCGGCACGGTGGTGGATCCCAAGCGGTTTAACCCCAAGAATCTGGAAGCGGTGGAGCTGCACCACGACGAGATGGGGGATTACTTTATCATCCCGGCCCATTCCTATGGGTTGGGGGTGTCCTTGGAACGGCTGCAAGTCCCGGATAACATTACCGTGATCTGCATTGGCAAATCTTCCTATGCCAGGGTGGGTCTGATTGCCAACCTGACGCCGGCTGAAGCGGGATGGCGGGGCTATCTCACTCTGGAGTTTTCCAACGCCTCCAGCGCCGACTGCCGTGTGTACGCTAACGAAGGGGTGGTACAGCTTCTGTTTCTGGAAGGGGATCCCTGCCAAGTGACCTACGCCGACCGCGCCGGCAAGTATCAGGATCAGCCGCAGCAGGTGGTGGTGGCCAAGGTTTAGCTGCTTCCCTCAAAAGGGAGAGGGTTGGCGGGATCCGGTTGGCTATGCTGGATCCACGTAGAACCCCATCTTGATTCATCTCCATGCCTGACTCTTTTTCGCCTGCTGCCGCTCCCCCCGGTGAGGCTGAGCCTTTGGGCGATAGGGAGTCCAATCCCGATCTGCTTACAGCTTCCTACGATTACACTCTCCCTCCAGACCAGATTGCGCAAACGCCGGTGGAGCCCAGGGATCAGGCGCGGATGCTGGTGGTGCACCCGGATAGGCACGAGCATCGCCGCTTCTGCCATCTGCCCGACTACCTGCAGGAAGGGGATCTGCTGGTTCTCAACGATACCAAGGTGATCCCGGCCCGCCTGTTCGGGGCTAAGGAACCCTCTGGGGCGCGGGTCGAAGTGTTGCTGCTGGAGCCTTGCCTGGAAGGGATCCCTGCCGCCGCCCAACCTCTGCCGGATCAGGCGTGGAGCTGGCGGGTTTTGGTCAGGCCGGGCAAACGGGTGAAGGTGGGGGATCGGATTGGTTTTTGGAGCAAGCAGGGATCCCCCTCTGGGCTGAGGGCCACCGTTCTGGCTTTGGATCTGGAAACCGGCGGGCGAGTGGTGCAGTTTGAGTGGGAAGGGGCGCAACCTTTTGAGGAAATCCTGGAACAGGTGGGCCGGATCCCGCTTCCTCCCTACATCAAGGCTTCCGGATCCCCGGGCTCAGGACAAGTTCGCCCTGAAGACTACCAAACCCTCTGGGCCAAACACCCCGGCTCGGTGGCTGCTCCCACGGCAGGGCTGCACTTTACCCAGGAGCTGCTGGAGCGGCTGGCCCAAAAAGGGATCCAAACGGCCTACATCACCCTGAACATCGGCCTGGGTACCTTCCGACCGGTGGAAGCGGAGCGGGTAACCGAGCATCGTCTCCACAGCGAGTGGCTCAAGGTGCCGGCAGAAACGGTGGCAGCCATCCAAAAAGCCCAAGCCCGAGGGGGGCGGGTGATCGCGGTGGGAACGACTGTGGTGCGCTCTTTGGAAACCGCGGCAGCCTCTGGCACCTTGCAGCCTTGGCAGGGGAAAAGCGATCTATTCATCTACCCCGGCTACTCCTGGCGGGTGATTCAAGGACTGGTCACCAATTTTCACCTGCCCCGCTCCAGCCTGATGATGCTGGTGGCTGCGCTGATCGGGCGGCAAAGGCTGCTGGATCTCTACCGAGAGGCCATCGAGCAGGGATATCGCTTCTATTCCTTTGGGGATGGCATGCTCATCTTGCCCTAGGGCTGGGGCTGACCTGATACATTTACGCTGAACACTGCTGAACATTACTGTTCAACTATGCAGCGATAGCATTCTGTTTGTTTCCAAACAGAATGGCGGTATCCCGCAAAGCTTTGAGTAGAA
>NZ_JANSIG010000017.1:0-44458 GCF_047461975.1 Synechococcus sp. R55.3
CTGCTCGACCTCTGTCGAGGGGCAAAGCCCCTATTTTGGGTGGGGATCCCGCATCACCCAATACTATATACGGAGTCATTCGGAACTGATCCACACTAGATGCAGATCCGCTTGAATCATTGCATACCTGGCTCTTCCTCCAGCACGCTGCTTGTTCTGGCCTTGTTCAGTTCACCGTGCGGAGTTGCCACCGATCCCTGTGGTCAAGGATGGGGTTCTGAGCCGCCGGGCCGGGGGATGGTACATCTCGTCACTGCCCCACACTGCTAACGCGGACGTGGAGGCATAGTGTAGTGATGACAGTTTGATGGGCGTTTTGCAATCGTAGGTCAGGTTGGTCAATTTGTGGGTTTAATTAAGCCAAGCTCACCGAAGTTGAGTCGGTGAAACGGTCAGCATTGTCTGTTAGGAGCATGGCGTTAGTACTCCGCACCGCTGTCGGGAAAAGGCAACCGTTCTCATGACCAAAGCAAGGGAGAGGAAAGGCACCGATCCATCCGCGCTAGCGGGCCGTAGGCCTTTGCCAGAGAAGTCGCGGGATCCCCGCCGCCCCTCACAACCTGCCAAGGATACCGTCCCACCTCCGGCGGAGTCAAAGCTGCGAACGGGATCTGGTCGCCTGCTTCCTGCCCCCAGGGGATCCCTGTCGGTTTCCCCTCCTCAACCGCTGCGTCTTGCCCGCCAAAAAGCCATTGCTCGTCTGCGCCAACGGGCTGCCCGGCCTCGCCGCTTGAGACGTTCTCCATCTCTCGGGCAAGTGTTGCTCAGGGGACTGAGCTTAAGTCTCATCCTGGGCCTGACGATGGCGGGCCTCTCGCAACTGCTGCAATCGACCACCGCTGGCCGGACAGAACAGTCCACGACGCAGCTTGGGGATCCTCCCCCGCCGGCATTGCCAAGTGACATTCTGCGGGGAGAAGCGATCCCGGCTTTGCAGGAGCGCTTGGCCGCTTTGGCCGACCAACCGGGCTTGACGGCAGGGGCTCTGTTCTGGGAGGTGGAAACTGGCGCCTTTGCTGGGGTTAGGCCGGATCAGGCTTTTCCTGCCGCCAGCGTGATCAAGATCCCCATTCTCTTGGCTTTTTTCCAGGCTGTGGAAACCGGGCAGGTGCGGCTGGATGAGAGGCTCACCCTGCGGGAAGATCTCAAGGGAGGGGGGGCAGGCGTGCTGCAAACCCGCCCGCTGGGATCCCAGGTTTCTGCTTTGGAAGCGGCCACCCTGATGAGCACCCTCAGCGACAACTTCGCCACCAATCTGATCATCGATCGCCTGGGTGGGCAGGAGGCTCTCAACCAAAAATTTCGGCAGTGGGGGCTACAACACACGCAAATTTCATGGTGGCTACCGGATCTGGAAGGCACCAACACCAGCAGCCCGCGCGACATGGTTTGGCTGCTCAGCCAGGTGGAACATGGGCGCATGCTCAGCCGCCGCAGCCGCGACCGTTTTCTGGACATTCTCTGGCGCACCCAACGGCCCTCCTATTTCCGGCCCAACTTGGGTCAAGAGGTGCGCATTGCCCACAAAACGGGAACCTTGAGCTCCGTGGTGGGGGATGCCGGGATCCTGGATTTACCCAACGGGCGGCGCTATGTGGCGGCGGTGTGGGTGAAGCGAGAAACCCCCAACGACCCCAGAGCTGAAGAGCTGATCGCCAGCCTGTCGCAAGCAGCCTACGAGTTCTGGTCTGCTCCTGGATCCGCCCCGCCATCCCGAACAGACACCACCGGCAGCCCGCAACCCTGAGTCCCCCACTCCGCAAATCTTTCCATATTGCTACGCAACGCTTACGCGAACGCAGTAGCAGTGCGGAGCACTATTCCAGGCAGAGCGCAAATGCCAGAGTGGAGAAACAGGCGTTGAGGGAAAACGATGGGGCACCTGGTCAGCATCAACCCCGCCACCGGAGAGGAATTGGCTCGCTACCCCGTTTTCGACGCTGGGCAGATCCAAAGCTGTATCGCCCAAGCCCACGAGCGGTTTCAGAGCTATCGTCGGATCCCGTTTGCTCAGCGATCCGCCTGGCTGAAGCGGGTGGCAGGGATCCTGGAGGAGCGCAAAGCGGAGTTTGGCCGCCTAATCAGCCTGGAGATGGGCAAAACCTTGGCCTCTGCCGTTGCGGAAGTGGAAAAATCCGCTTGGGTTTGTCGCTACTATGCCGAGGAGGCAGAGGGATTCTTGGCCGAGCGCTCCATCGCCAGCGATGCCAGCCGCAGCGGGATCCGCTACCAGCCGCTGGGGGTGATTTTGGCAGTGATGCCCTGGAACTTTCCCTTTTGGCAGGTGTTTCGCTGTGCCGCCCCAGCCCTGATGGCGGGCAATACCCTCTTGCTGAAACATGCTTCCAACGTGCCCCAATCGGCTTTGACCCTAGAGCAGATCTTTCGGGAGGGGGGATTTCCGCCAGGGGTCTTTCAAACCCTGCTGATCACAGCAGCCCAGGTGGCAGAGGTGGTGGCGGATGAACGGGTGCGGGGGGCCGCCCTCACCGGCAGCGAAGCCGCCGGCTCCAGCCTGGCCCGTTTGGCCGGTCAACATCTGAAAAAAACGGTGTTGGAACTGGGAGGGAGCGATCCCTTCATCGTGCTGCCCAGCGCCGATCTGGAGGCAGCAGTCGCCACAGCGGTCACGGCCCGTCTGATCAACAACGGCCAATCCTGCATTGCCGCCAAACGATTTATCTTGCACAGGGCTATCGCTGAACCTTTCACGGCTGCCATGACGGAGCGATTTCGCCGGCTCAAGGTAGGGGATCCCTTGGATCCGCAAACCGATGTGGGGCCTCTGGCTACCCCCAGCATCCTGCAAGAGGTGGACGGACAGGTGCAGGCTTTGGTGCAAGCAGGAGCCAAAGTCCATATCGGCGGATCCCCCTTGGGAGGGAATTTTTACCCGCCCACAATCCTGAGCGACATCCCCCCGGATCATCCGGTGGCCCACCAGGAGGTGTTCGGGCCGGTGGCGCTGCTGTTCACCGTCCCGGATGTGTCGGCAGCCATTGAGCTGGCCAACAACACGCCCTTTGGCCTGGGTGCCAGCGCCTGGACAACCGATCCAGAGGAACAAGAGCGCCTGCTGGAGGAGCTGGAGGCGGGATCCGTGTTCATCAATGGCATGGTCAAGTCCGACCCGCGCCTTCCCTTCGGCGGCATCAAACGCTCAGGGTATGGACGGGAACTGAGCCGGGAAGGGATCCTGGAATTTGTAAATGTCAAAACCTTTTGGGTGAAGTGATGGCGGAGACTGCTCAAAGGGATCCCCAGCCGGCGACGGATCCTGTAATCAAGCTGGATCAATTCCTCAAGCTGGCGGGGGTTGCTCCCACCGGTGGGCAGGCCAAGCAGCTCATCCAAGCGGGGCAAGTGCGGGTGAATGGTGAGGTGGAAACCCGGCGGGGACGCAAGCTGCGCCCTGGGGATGAAGTGGCCGTGGGAGGTGGAGTTTGGCGAGTGCGCCTGGATAAGACCCCAAAGTCAGATCAGTGAACGGGTCAGTGCAACCGGATCAAAAGAAGCATGGCCAAGGCCCCGATTCCCCCTGCCACCGCAAACTGCCACTCCAGCCCCCACAGCAGGCAGGCAACTCCGGCCAGGATCTGGATCCCACCGGTCATCCAGTAGGGGAGGCGCGGCGGATCCACCAAGCCGTTGAGCCAGTGACCCAGCCCCATTTGCCACAGCCAAAACACCCCCAGGTATGGGCTCAAAGCTGCCAAAGGGGTACGCCCGACAAAGGGCAGCACCGAGAGGATCATGCCCTGGGCGATCACCAACGTCCACACCAAACCCACAAAGTAGAGGTGGGCCAGTCCGGCTGTTCGAAACTCCGGCAAGCTAGTCTGCCGCACCATGTAGCCCAACCCAATCAGGGAAATCACCAGCCACAGCCAGTTGATGTTGGCCTCTTGGTGAAACTGGGTGGCAGCAAACCCAATCCCCAAAAGGACGGCCCAAACCAGGTACACCCGCCGACAAATGTTCCAGAAGGGAAGAGGGGATCCCAGGGGTTCCATTTGCATGGCCTTCACCTAATCGACGACGACAATGCGGCCCACCATGCTGGGGTGGATATCGCAGAAATATTCCTGGATCCCAGCTACTTCGAACACCACCGCTTTGCTCTCGTTGCGACTTAGCCGTCCCGTCCCTTGAAACTGCGCTCCCTCCACAGGAGTAGCCGTGTGGGGGGTGGAATCCAGGTTGGTGAAGGTCACCTTGCCCCCCCGCTTGAGGGTAACCTCCGAGGGCAGGTATTGAAACCCCCGAATGATTACCTCTGCTGCCGCCGTTGCTTCGACAGGATCTCGCCCCGCAACAGAGCTGGCTTGTCGCCACCGATCCACAGCCAAGATAGCCCCCACATTGAGCAGGGATCCCAGCCCACTGAGCAACAGCAACCGCCGCGTCATTGGCATAGGGCTTTCTCCACACAGGTTAGGAAGCGAAAAAAAGCTGAGGCGTTCAGAAGAAGGCGATTGCGACAGCAGTGCAGAGCACTTGGATCTCCAAGCCCCAAGTCCTACAGAGGACGTTGGAAGGCTTTGCAGATCATCGCCTCATCGCCGGCAGGGGTTACCAACAGCTCTACACCTTCAGGATCCAGCGCTCCCGAGTCTCGGCGCTGACAAAGGGGGCAGGCACCACCAGAATGCTGGGGTCAAGGCTGTGGAACACGGCCCGGATTGCAGTGGCATGGGCAACTTCGTTGGGGCCAATGGTGCTGGCGGCAGCCACCAGGTCTTTGTTGGAAAGCTGGGTAAACGCGTCGTTGTAAGCCAAGGCTGCATCAAACTCCAGAGCCAGGGCCAGCTTGGCAATGTTGGCATCGGAGTCGAGATTGCCTTCTTTGTTGTCGATGTAGGTGGAAAGGTCGTAGCTATCCCGGGCCCGAGAGGGGATCCCCCCCAGTTGCCGCACGGCGCCCGCCAGCAGATCCCGGTGCTGTTCGTGATCCTTCAGGTTCTTGGTGGCCACTTCCAACACGATCTTGCCCACCTCAGTATTGCTCAACTTGCCGGCAGCGGTTTTGTAGGCCCAGATTGCCTGCTGTTCCAAGTCGATGGCCGCGTTGAGGATGGCGATGTCGGCAGTGTTGGACTGGGCGGCACCGGGCAGGGTGCGCAATCCAATTGCTCCACCTACGCCCGCCAGCAAACCAGCCAACAACAAGCTGCGGCGGGAGGTTGCAGGGCTGGGATCCCATTCGGCGGCCAATTGAGGCAGAGCGAAGGGAGTCTTTGCAGTCTTCATCTCAAGTCTCCTGTCTCGAAAGATGGCAACCAACCTTCAGGGGCTTGCTCTGGGTCGGGCAATTCCCTCTGGCCTGGTCTGATGGAGATACGCCGTGGATGCCGCCGCGGATGCCTGAGGGAAGAGATTTTCGTGGTCAAATAGCCATGAAATGCCTCTTCGAACTCGCCTCTCCCTCTGGGAGAAGGTCCGGGCTATCTTAAAAGCGTGTCCAACGGCTCCAGTGGGGGCCAGCATTCGGTCGGTAGTGTCGTTATCCATCCATGCGATTCTGGGCGTGAACCTGCACCTTGCTCTGCCGGAGGCCAGCCTACAGAGCTACGCCACCTGGATTGAGGCGCGTATTCGGGAGGGTCAGGGCGCTCAGGTGGTTACCTGCAACCCGGAAATGATCATGCAGGCGCAGCGGGATCTGGCCTTTGCCCAGGTGCTGCAAGCGGCGGAGCTGGTGATCCCCGATGGCATCGGGGTGGTGTGGGCTTTGCGACGGCAAGGGATCCGCGTCCAGCGGGTGCCGGGGATCGAGCTGGCAGAAACCCTGATCCCGTTGGCGGCAGAACGGGGGTGGCGCTTGGCCCTGGTGGGGGGAAGGCCGGAAGTCAACCGGGCAGCAATTCGATATTGGCAAGCCCAGTGTCCTGCTTTGGCCCTCTGGGGCTACCACGGCTACTTCTCTAGCGAGGAAGAAAAAGAGCTTCTGCAAGCTCTCCAGGAATTTCGACCGCAACTGGTGTGGGTGGGGCTGGGATCCCCGCGGCAGGAGCTGTGGATCCAAAAGTGGCGTCCCCTTTTGCCCCAAGCCATCTGGATGGGGGTGGGGGGCAGCTTGGACATTTGGGCCGGCCAAAAACGGCGAGCGCCCCGTTGGTGGCGTGACCATCACCTGGAATGGTTGTATCGTCTCTATCAGGAACCCTGGCGCTGGCGACGCATGTTGGCTTTGCCCAAGTTTGTCTGGCGGGTGCTGTGGGATCCCTCTTCTCGTTTGCGCCCCTAGTCTGCCGGCGCTCTCTCCCTCCTCTGTCTAGGCGCTTACTATGGTGATCGGTCAGCACATCGGCTATCCTCCTCGCTTGTACCGTTGGGCCGGTACGGCTCCGACTCCTCATCTCCCTGCCCCGGCCAATCCAGAGGCCACCCTGGGCTTTTACGGCAGCACTCAATCCGGATCCCTGGAAACCCCGGCCAGCATGGTGTCCTTGCGGGGCGTGAGCAAAGTCTTTCCCAACGGCAACTTGATTTTTCAGGATGTGAACTTGGAGGTGCGCCGCGGCGAGTTCGTGTTCGTAACGGGGGTCTCCGGAGCAGGCAAGTCCACTCTTTTGCGACTGCTCTACGGGGCGGAACAGGCCACCGAGGGCACGGTCATCGTCGATCAAGTCTGTCTATTTTCTTCTGAAGGGCGGCGGCGACCCTACCGCATCCCACCGCGTCCGCTGGCCATGTTGCGGCGGCGCTTGGGGGTGGTTTTCCAAGATTATCGCCTTCTGGCCAACCGCACCCTGGCAGAAAATGTGGCCTTCGTGCTGCGCGCCCAAGGGCTGTCCCCCGCAGAAATCCGCCGTCGCATCGGGCCGACCCTAAAGATGGTGGGGCTGACCGAAAAGCGAGATCACTTTCCCCATGAGCTTTCGGGGGGGGAACAGCAGCGCCTTAGCCTGGCCCGGGCCATTGTCAACATGCCGGTGCTGCTGCTGGCGGACGAGCCAACAGGAAACCTAGATCCGGAAAACTCCCTCTTGGTTCTCCAGATTTTGGAGCGGCTCAATTCCTTTGGGGTGACCGTCATCATGACCAGCCATGACCCCTATCTGGTGGAGCGGGCCGGCCACCGGGTGGTGCGCATGGAGGGAGGGCGCCTGTATGATCTGCGCTGAGGGCTGCCGGGATCCCTATTTTGCTCTCCACAAGCTTTTTGAGATCCCGGAGAGCAGCTTTGCCGGTTGCATCAGCAGACCGTAGGCCCTAAGCCAGCCGCATCAGCACAACAGCGGCACCGCCCGCGGCGACTTGTCAAGCCAGCCCGACCAGTTACATCAGCGGGTCGTGGGCCTTACTCGCGCAGACCCTCAGGTTGGGTTTCCAGAAGCTCCTCCCCTAGCTGATGAGCGGCAGCCACCATATTTTTCAGTGCGGGGATCACCTCCTCCCAGCGGCGGGTCTTGAGGCCACAATCGGGATTAACCCAAGTTTGCTCCACAGGCAAGTGGGCCAGTCCTGTGCGCAGCTGCTGCAGGATTTGCTCAACGCTCGGCACCGCAGGGCTGTGGACATCGTAAACGCCGTTGCCCACCTGGTGACGATACCCAGCCTGGGCAATTTGCAGCAGGGTTTTGTTGTTGCTGCGGCTGTTTTCAATGGAAAGCACGTCGGCATCCAGCCGCTCAATGTGCTCGATGATGTCCCCAAACTCTGAGTAGCACATGTGGGTGTGAATCTGGGTTTCCGGCTTGGCCCCGCCGGTAGCTAGGCGAAAGGCATCCACTGCCCAGCTGAGGTATTCTGGCCAGCGTTCTTTTTTCAGAGGTAGCCCCTCCCGCAGTGCCGGCTCATCCACTTGCACCATCACCGCTCCAGCCGCTTCCAGATCTGCCACTTCGGCTCTCAAGGCCAGGGCAATCTGCAAAGCCTGCTCCCGCCGGGGAATATCAACACGGGGAAAGGACCAGTTGAGCATAGTCACTGGCCCCGTGAGCATGCCTTTCACCGGCTTTTGGGTGTGGGACTGGGCTACTTGGAATTCCCGCACTGTCATGGGTTGGGGGCGAACCACGTCGCCGTAGAGAATGGGAGGGCGCACGCAGCGGCTGCCGTAACTCTGCACCCAGCCGTGTTCAGTGAAGGCAAAGCCTTCCAGCTTCTGGGCAAAGTACTCCACCATGTCGGTGCGCTCAAATTCCCCATGCACCAACACATCCAGGCCAATCTCTTCTTGAATGCGGATGCACTTGGCAATCTCAGCGTCAATGGCTGCTTCGTACTCCGCCTGCGAAACCTCCCCTCTTTTGTACTTAGCTCGCCACTGCCGCACCTCTGGAGTTTGGGGGAAGGAGCCAATGGTGGTGGTGGGCAAAGGTGGTAGCTGAACCTGCCGACTTAGGCGCTGCTCGTAGGGCAGGAATCGCTCGAAGTCCTGGAGCTTGAGGTTGGCCAAAGCCTGGCGCACTTGGGGGTTGGGGGGGCTAAACTGCGCAAAGCTCTGCCATTGCTGCTGGATTTCCGCCTGCTGGGCAGCAGTGTCTTCGCCGTTGAGGGCTCGCGCCAGGAGAGCTACTTCGGCCAGCTTCTGTTCGGCAAAGCTGAGGACATTTCTGAGGGGTTCCGGCAACTGGGCTTCCAGAGCAGCGTCGTGGGGCACAAATTGCAACGAAGCGGAAGGCTGCACCCGTAGGTTGGGAGCTACCCCCTGCAGCTCCCGCAGGCTGGCCAAGACGGTCTCAGGCTGAACCTTCCAGACATTCCGAGCGTCCACTACGCCAGCACCTAGGATCTGGTCAGCCGGAAAGCCATAGGTTCTTACCAGATCCAGGGTGTGGCCACGGGTAAAGTCAAGGCTAATGCCGGCCACCGGCAGTTGCACCACCCAGGGGTAAGTCTCCCCCAGGTCATCGAAGTAGGTGACCAAGTGGACAGGGATCCCGGCGGTTGCCAACTGGCGGTAGCTCATTTCCACAGCTTCCCGCAGGCCACTTCCCTGGCTGGTAACCAAAATGGGATCGTGAATCTGGACTTCTGGGATCCCCAGCTGTTTTAACTCCTGGAGGAGATCCCGGTACAGAGGAAGGAGCTTTTCCAAGTCCGCCCGCAGATCCCCAGATCGCTGGCTAAGGCAGAGCAAAGTCACTGGACTGAGGACAACGGGGCTGGTGCGCTCCCCTAGGATCCCTTGGGCCCGCCGAACTCTTTCCAAAAAATCCCCAAAGTTAGGACTGGGATCGGCTTCCGGCTCAATTTCGGGTACCAAGTAGTGGTAGTTGGTGTCAAACCACTTGGTCATTTCCAAAGCCGGCAGGCCCTCCCGCCCCCGCGCCATGGCAAAGTAGCGGTCTAAACCCGACAGACCTCGGAACCGAGAGGGGATCAGCCCCAGCCAGGTGGCCCAGTCCAGTACATGGTCGTAGAGAGTCTGATCCCCTACCGCAATGTGATCAATCCCAGCTTGTAGCTGAGTCTGCCAGGCTTGAGTCTCCAAATCCCAAAAGGTAGCCAGCAGAGCCTCTGACCCTAGGGCACCACTCCAAAAGCCTTCCAAAGCTTTTTTGAGCTCGCGGCGCTTGCCCATGCGGGCATACCCCAATGTCATGGTTTGTGCAGTCATGTTGTGTGCCATCCCAAATAATGAGTTTTCTAATTTTCCTGCGTTCAATTCGCCCTCAACTGGGATCCCGCCCGCCAAGGAAGAAACCGGCTGTTCCTCTCTTGCCTCTGGAACCCCAACAAAACACTGCCTTTTGCGCAAAAAAGATACTCAACGCAGCCAGCGATCGCAGTGGCTACTTGCCAGCCTACCAATTGAAGTCAGGAAGCCTGACATCTCACTCTTTCCTTCGCGTAGGCGGGCTGTAGATCTTGATAGATCTTGGTGCAACAGCACCCAAAATTTACTCTCTCCCGGCCAACTGGCTCAGAGTCTTGCTTGGGTTCTTGGACTTATTTCTACTGCTGAGGAGTACCGAAAGCTTGTGGGAGCAACGCCGGGAAAATGCTCAGGATAACGAAAGCAGAAACGAGCTAAAGCCAAGACAGTTACCATCTGTACCTCGCAGATGTTGTGAAGTTTAGAAAAACCATCGGCGGGCATTCTGACTGACACGGTTTTGGGGGACAAGATCTGGATCGGCAGCGAATGACTCTAGAGATTTGCTGCAGGACTTCTCCTAAACCGGATCACAGCTGCGGGACAGCGGCAGATTCTCACTGCTCTTTCCCCGTTTCCTCTGGCGGCTGATCCCCGTCAGAACCGATAGCTGAGCTACATCGTATCACGGAGTTCAGAGACGGGAGTAGAGTGCTTCAATCATCACCAAGCCAGCAGCCTTTGGAGCTACCAGACCTCACCTTTCACCCAGCGGTCTTGCAGGAAGTCATCGGAATCCTCTAAGCATCCTCCCCCCCTGCATTGCTCTCAAGATAAGGCAGTGATAGCTTAGCTGCCATAAGTCTTGTCCAGGAGGCAAGGGGGTTTGCTCCTTTTTGCTGAAAAAGCGACAGATCGGGGTTTCTATGGCATCAAGCTTAAAAGTAACTGTGTGGTCTGTGGGCCTCTTCTTGCTGAGCCAGATGTGGGCTGGATGCGCTCAGAATGCTGCTGAGCGGACAGCTTTCGATCCAAAGCTAGCTGGTGGAGCGGGCCGGCCACCGGGTGGTGCGCATGGAGGGAGGGCGCCTGTATGATCTGCGCTGAGGGCCTGCCGGGATCCCTATTTTGCTCTTCACAGGCTCTGTTGAGCTCCAGGGGGCAAGGGTCTGAGCCCATTGATTGTTGGATGGAGAACAGCATGCAATCTCTCTCCCGATTTCTCAATAAAATCCGCTATCTCCTACAGGAGACTTTTTTGGGGTTGCGGCGGGGGGGCTGGCTGAACTGGGCCGCTGTGAGCACCCTGCTGGTGTTGCTGTTCTTGGTGGGGATCGGCGTTGAGCTGTCCTGGGGCGTGGATGCCACGGTGCAGTCGCTGGGAGGACAACTGGAGATCTCCGTCTACCTGGAGCCGGAACGGCAGGGGGTGGAGCTGCAACCTCAGGTCGCCCAACTGCCTCATGTGGCCGAGGTGAAGGTCATCACCAAAGACCAGGCTTGGCGCAACCTTTTGCTGGAAATGGGGATCCAAGACGAGGCGGCCATGGAAACCCAGTTGGGGGAGAACCCCTTGGTGGATGCTCTGCGGGTTAAGGCGGATTCCACCGAAGCCTTGGGGGAAGTGGCGGAGCAGATTCGCCAACTGGAAGGGGTGGATGAGGTCTACTACGGCGACCGCATTGTGGAGCAACTGGCCCAGCTCCAGGACATGCTACGGCTGGGATCCCTGACCATTACCGGCGTGTTGGCCCTGACAGCGGTGGCGGTCATCACCACCACCATTCGCCTCATCGTCATGGCGCGGCGGCGGGAGATCGAGGTGATGCAATTGGTGGGGGCGACAGCAGCCTGGATTTACTTGCCCTTTATTTTGCAAGGGTGCCTGTTTGGGGTGATCAGCGCAGTGGGAGCTTGGGGATTGATCTTGGGATCCCAGCAGTTGCTGCAGGAGCTGCTGGAGCAGTTGATTGCCTTGCCCTTCCTCAAGGTGATGCAGGCAGATCGCAGCCAACTGGAGTTTTGGCTCTTGCCGTCGATGTTGTTGGGGATGGGGGTTTTTCTGGGCACCACCAGCAGCTTGATCGCGGTGCGCAAGTCGGCAGGGCGATGAGCTGGAGGCGATGCTGAGGAAAGCCCTGGATATTCCAATCTGAGGATCGCCATAGGATAAGATGATGGACTCTACTTCCCTGGCTTTCCAAGATCTGGCCGCCATGAACCCATTGCCTCCTCCCGCCCACCCTTACCAATTCCGCGCTTTGGGCCTAGTTAAGGGATCCCTGAGATCGATCCCCAAGGCTTATGCACAGGCAATTTTGGTTGCTTCTGACGGGGCAGAATATCCGGCTACTCCCGGACGCGCCGAGCTTCTTCGCCCCTTCAACCACTGCATCGAGAGTGGCCACACCTACTGGTACTATGTGCAGCCGCAGCCGCGTTCAGGGGGGGCTTTGGGCTTGAGCGTCATTCGCATCTTGGCCCTACCGGAAGAGGAGCAAGACCCAGAGTGGGAAGAAGAGCCGTTTTTGCCTGCCCCTGAAGATGTAGAGGAAGGCTTTAACATCCGCGGCATCGTCCAGCCCCACGATGGCTTTGTTGAGGTGACCGTGCGGCGCAAGCCCCAGGGAACCAAGCAATTTCCCCCGCTGCAATTGCGTTTGGAAGGATTCTTGCCGGGAGCTGTGGCGGGCGAGTTTTGGGATCTGTTGGCAGAGCGAGAGGGCAACGAGCTGTTGCTGGTGGATGGTACCCGCCTGTTGACCGCAGTAGCCTAGCTGTCTAGATTGGCCCCGCTTCAGAACTTTAAAATAAACCAAAGAGCTCCCTGACCGATGGTGTCTGCTGGCTTGTCCCAACGGGTCGCCCATCTATCCCCTTCCCCCACGTTGTCCATTTCGGCTCTGGCTAAAGCCATGCAGGCAGAGGGGCTGGATGTGTGTAGCTTGAGCGCGGGCGAGCCGGATTTCGATACGCCTGACCACATTCGGGCCGCGGCCATCCGTGCTCTGGAAGAGGGCAAAACCCGTTACGGCCCCACCGCCGGGATCCCCGCTCTTCGCCAAGCAGTGGCCGACAAGCTGCGGCAAGAAAACAGCCTGCAGTTCAGCCGTGACCAGATCCTGATCAGCAACGGCGGCAAGCAAACCCTGTTTAACCTGGCCATGGTGCTGCTGGATCCCGGCGATGAAGTGATCCTGCCTGTTCCCTACTGGGTCAGCTACCCCGAAATTGCGGCTTTGGCAGGGGCAAAGGTTGTGCGGGTGCAGACGGAAGAGGCCCAGGGGTTCAAGCTCACCGCCGAGCAATTGCGCCAGGCCCTCACCCCCCGCAGCAAGCTGCTGATTCTCAACTCACCGGCCAACCCTACCGGAGCCGTTTACCACCGGCACGAGCTGGCAGCTCTGGCAGAGGTGATCCTCTCGGCCCCCCATCTGTACGTGATCTGCGACGAGATCTACGAAAAGCTGGTCTACGGACAGGCCCGCCACATCAGCCTGGGATCCCTTTGCCCTGACTTGATGCCGCGCCTGATTCTCAGCAGTGGCTTCGCCAAAGCTTACGCCATGACCGGCTGGCGGGTGGGCTACTTGGCCGGGCCCAAGCCCATCATCGAGGCAGCCATCAACCTGCAAAGCCACAGCACCTCCAATGTGTGTACCTTCGCCCAGTACGGCGCTCTGGAAGCCCTGACCAGCCCCCTATCGGCAGCGGCTGTGGAAAAAATGCGCCAAGAATTCTGGCAGCGGCGGGATCTGATGCTGGACGAGATCCGCACCTTGCCGGGGGTGACTTGCCCAGAGCCGGAGGGCGCATTTTATGTGTTTGTCAACATCGGCCAAACCGGGTTAAGTTCGGTGGAGTTTTGCCAGCGGCTACTCAGGGAACACCATGTCGCTGCCGTGCCGGGAGTGGCCTTTGGAGCAGATTCCTACATCCGCCTTTCCTACGCTGCCGACCGCACCACCCTCGAAAAAGGGCTGCAGCGGCTGCACCGGTTTGTGTCTTCCCTCTGAGAATTCAATCCGAGGATCGAAAAGAACTGAGGAAGCTCAGCTCCCAGCGGCTGGATCCCTGTAGGCCATTCCCAGCGGCGGGATCCCTATCTGAAGTGTGAACACTATTGCTTAACCCTAGCTATAGTGTTAGGGGATGGGCTACGAGGGGATAACTCATGTCTGGCAGAACGGCGCTTGTCATCACCGTTGCCTGTTTGAGTGGGGGATCCGGAAAGACCACAGCCGCCCTCAACCTGGCCATCATGTTGGCCGAGCATGGCAAGACGCTGGCCGTTGACTTTGATCCGCAGGGCAACTTAAGCCAGTGGATGGGCTGGACGGATCTGTCCGAGTCGGCCACCATTGCCGAGACGATTCTGCCGGGGGCGGATCGGGTTCACATTCGGGAGATTATCCGTCCGCCGTTGAATGAGGATCGCCAGGAGCGGCTGTGGTTGGCCCCCAGCGATTACAGTCTCTCGCGGGCCATGGATGCGATCGTGATGGAGCCGGGGCGGGAGCTGTTTTTGAAGCGGGCTTTGCGACCGATTTTGCCGGAGTATGACTTTTTGGTCATCGACAGCCCCCCCTCGAAAGGGTTGCTCACCTACAACAGCATTCTCAGCGCCGATCTGCTGGTGGTGCCGACGGAATGTACCCAAAAGGGGGTGATGGGGGCCCTAAGTACCCTGGTGCTGTTGAAAGAATTGGAAGAGCTGGATTTTCATGTGCCCAAGTTTTTGGGGGTGCTCCCCACACGGGAACAGTGGGTGGGCAACAACCGCACCAAAATGTCGCGGGCCGCGGTGGAAGCCTTGGCGGAAATGATGCAAGGGATCCCCATTTTCACGCCGGTGCGGCAAAGTACAGTGGTGCAGCAAACCAACAGCATGGGCTGGTCGTTGGCGGAGGCGGGGGAAGATCTCCTGGCCCAACCTTATCGTGAGGTCCTCAAGGCTGTGTTGGAGGCCCGCTAACATGGCTACCGCCAAGAAGCCTCCCAAAAAAAAATTGCCCACCGGCCCCACCAAGGCAGATTTGCTCTCGCGCATGGGGGTGAATAAGCAGCCAGAGCCGATGGAACCTGCACCTACGGCTGCCGATGGCGTTGAGGCTCCGCACCGTCCAGAGGACAACAGGGGGACGGATTCCCTGGATCTGCCTCACCCTGCGGCATTAGATGTTGAGCCCGATCCATCTGCCGCCGCCTCGTCCCCTCTGTGCCAGGTTGCCACAACCCCACCAGAGGCAGGACGGATGCCTCTCCTGGCCAGTGTGCTCTCCACACCTGAAGCTCCTTCTCGGGATGCGGATCCCTTGTCCAACTTGTCGCCCGCTCCGGTCGAGGTGGAAAGGGTTGCCTCCTCACCCCAGGTCAGTCTGGCCAAATGGGCCAATACTTCGCTGCCAACTGAAAAGCCAGCCGAGCTTTTGCCCCCTGCTACTGCTTGCACCGACAATGGGGTTCGCCGCAATGGCACCCCCAATGGGCAGGGTGCCCAGTCGGATCCCCGTGAAGCTCTGGATGCACAACTGGGCTTGCAAAAGCTCACCCTCAAATGGTCTGTCGAGAGGGTAGAAAAGCTGGGATCCCTGGAAAGCGCCACCGGGCTACCGGGCGAGATTTTGCTGGAAGTCCTGCTGGATCATTGGGAACAATTGCCCAAGCCCTTGCAGCAAGATTGCCTCCTGCAAGCCCACCGCATTCGCGTCGAGCGGCTGGTGATCAGCCAAAACTTCACCATTGCCACGATTGAGCAACTGCTCTTCACGTCAGCGTTGCGCAACAACAACGAGCAGCATCTGCTTTGAGTTCTGGCCGGTTGGCCTGGGAAATTCCCCCTCAAGATCTCCGCCAGTATGCCAGACAACAGGGATCCCTGTTCCTGTGCTAGGGTCAAAATGGTTCTGTTGGCTTTTCGCGCTTTTCGGCCTGTGCTCTCTCCCCCTCGCTACCTGGCGGCAACCCAACCTCATTATTCTCAAGCGTATTTCCCACTGATTTTCTATTTTTTCCTTCTCCGTATCTCTCCCATTCTTTAGGGGACAACATCGCGGCGGAATCTTCTTTAAGGCGACCAGGTTGTAGTGGAGCGGCAACAGTTGATGAAAGAACTTGATTTGGCCAAAGCTGTAGAGCAACGGCGCACCTTTGCCATTATTTCCCATCCCGATGCGGGGAAGACCACCCTCACCGAAAAGCTGCTGTTGTACGGGGGGGCCATTCAAGAAGCGGGAGCTGTGAAGGCCCGTCGGGCGCAAAAGCGGGCCACTTCCGACTGGATGGAACTGGAAAAGCAGCGGGGTATTTCCATCACCTCTACCGTCCTGCAATTTGATTACCGCAACATTCGTCTCAATCTGCTGGATACTCCCGGCCACCAGGACTTCAGCGAAGACACCTATCGCACCCTGGCAGCGGCTGACAATGCCGTGATGCTGGAAGATGCCGGCAAAGGGTTGGAAACCCAGACCCGCAAGCTGTTTGAAGTGTGTCAGATGCGGGGGCTGCCGATTTTTACCTTTATCAACAAGATGGATCGCCCAAGTCGGGATCCCTTGGAGCTGATGGATGAAATTGAGACAGAACTGGGCCTCAAGCCCTATCCTGTCAACTGGCCAATTGGCTCAGGCGAGCGGTTTACTGCGCTATTTGACCGCCGAACTCAGGAGTTTCATTTCTTTGAGCGGGTATCTGGGGGGCGGCTAAGAGTTCAAGATACCGTCATTAAACTTGGGGATCCGCAAATTGAGGAGTTGATCGACAAGGACTTGTATTACCAATTCAAGGAAGAGCTGGAACTGCTGGATGGTCTCATGCCCACCTTGGATCTAAAACAGGTGCATTCTGGCAAACAAACCCCGGTCTTTTTCGGCAGTGCCATGACCAATTTTGGGGTGGAGCTTTTCCTCAATGCATTTTTGGAGTATTCCTTACCGCCAATGCCTCACGAGAGCACTGCTGGGCTAATCCCGCCCGAACATCCTGAGTTTACGGGCTTCGTCTTTAAACTGCAGGCCAACATGGATCCCCGCCATCGGGATCGCGTCGCTTTTGTACGCATCTGCTCCGGCAAGTTCGAGAAGGATATGGTGGTCAACCATGCCCGACTCAATCGTTCGATCCGTCTATCCTATCCCCAGAAATTGTTTGCTCAAGAGCGCATCTCTATCGACGAAGCTTACCCTGGGGATGTGATCGGCCTGAATAATCCCGGCATCTTCACCATTGGGGATACCATCTACACCGGCCCGAAGCTGCGCTACGCCGGGATCCCTAGCTTTTCTCCTGAGCTGTTTGCCTACTTGAAGAATCCCAATCCTTCCAAGTTTAAGCAGTTCCAGAAAGGGGTAGCGGAACTGCGGGAAGAAGGGGCTGTACAAATCATGTACTCTATCGACGATTCCAAACGGGATCCGATTGTGGCAGCGGTGGGCCAGTTGCAGTTTGAGGTTTTGCAGTACCGCCTTGAAAGTGAATACAACGTCGAAACCCGACTGGAGATGTTGCCCTACACCCTGGCTCGCTGGGTCGAGAATGGCTGGAAGGCGCTGGAGAACATCCCCAGCTTGTTTAACACCCTAGTTGTTAAAGACATTCAAGACAGGCCCGTTCTTCTGTTTAAGAACGAGTGGACTTTACAGCAGTTTGTTGCCAGCAACCCCAAAATCAAGCTCAGCAAAATTGCCCCTATCTCGGATCTCGGCCCAGAATTGGGTGACGGCCAATAGATCAACCTAGGAGAATCCGTCTCAAAGAGCCTTAGGTTCTGACATTCAGTCGAGATGCCATTGGTCTCCACATCAGCGGTGTTGATAGGTGTTGATATCTTCGGATTTCTGAGCAAACCCCTCACACAGATCGCAGCAATTCCCCCATCTTTTTCCTGCATCGTCCAGGGACAGAGGGAGTGAACCATGCCTTTCTTCTCCAACCTGGGATCCACTTCTCCCCACTTTGGCGCTGCCCTCAGTGCTTGTGCGCCACTTTGCGAACGCTCCTTGTGGGGACTGGATCCGCAAGCCGTTTTTTTGAATCACGGCTCCTATGGCGCGACCCCGAAAAAGGTGTTGCAGGCCCAGAGTGTATGGCGGGAACGCCTTGAGGCTCAGCCGGTGCAGTTTATGGGAGAGGAACTTCCTCGAGCCTTGCGGGCGGCGGCAGCAGAACTGGCCCATTTTGTCGGGGCCGAACCCGAAAATTTGGTGTTTGTGGAAAATGCCACCAGCGGGGTGAATGCCGTTTTGCGCTCGCTGCGGTTCCGGCCAGAGGATCAGATCGCCTGCACCAATCACGGTTACGGGGCCGTTCGTCAGGCATTGCAGTACATCTGTGCCCAGTGGGGAGCCATCCCAGTTGAGGCGCAGATCCCTTTCCCCATTGCGGGGCCAGAGCAGGTTATCGCGGCCTTCGAGGCCATCCTCACTCCCCAAACTCGCCTGGCGGTGTTGGATCACCTCACCTCGCCTACGGCTCTGATCTACCCCCTGCCTGAGCTGATCGGCCTCTGTCGGGAGCGCGGGATCCCGGTTTTGGTGGATGGCGCCCATGCCCCCGGAGTTCTCCCCTTGGAGTTGGAAAAGCTAGGAGCCGATTGGTACACCGGCAATGCCCACAAGTGGCTGTTTGCCCCGAAAGGCTGTGCCTTTTTGTGGGTGGCCCCCTATCGACAGGCCCAAACTCATCCTACGGTGATCTCCCACGGCTATGGGCAAGGGTTCACAGCCGAGTTCGACTGGGTGGGCACACGGGATCCCAGCGCTTGGTTGGCCATTTCAGCAGCCCTGGCGTTTATCCAAGGGGTGGGACTGGACAACATCCGTCAGCACAACCACACTCTGCTGCTGCAGGCGCGGCAGTTGCTCTTGGAGGCTCTTGAGGGGATCCCGCCCGCCCCCGAAAAGATGTTGGGCTTTATGGCCACCCTACCCTTGCCGCCATTTTGGCAGCAGTGGATCCCTGAGCTGCCTCTTGGGGAGCGCGCCCGTCGCCTGCACGATTACCTGTGGCACACGTACCGCATTGAGGTTCCGATCATCCCCTTCGCCGGGCAGCTTTGGGTACGCATCTCGGCTCAGGTCTACAACCATTTGGCAGAGTACGAACAGTTGGCGCTGGCCTTGCAGCGTCCGCCGCAGAGTTTTCCCGGTTGAACAGACTTCACGACATTGCAAGTATGGTTGTTTCGCCTACCGGTAACCTGCAAACTTAGAGAGGCAAAGCGCTTTCCCTTGGGTTGGGTCTGCTCGAAGAGTTCGGCTAGAGTCAGATCAGTGGCTGTATTAACGTCTCGGCGGATCCCCATGCTCTCTCTGGCTGCAACTGAACCGCATCTGAGTCCCATCGATCTGGATCGCCTGCTTACCCCTGAGATTCAGCGGCCGGCCCGCTACTTGGGCAAAGAGTTCGGTGCCGTCCACCGTCCTTGGGATTCGGCGCGGGTGCGTTGGGTGCTGAGCTATCCAGAGCTGTACGAGGTGGGAGCTTCCAACCTGGGCCACCTCATCCTCTACAACATCCTCAACGCTCAGCCGGATCAACTGTGTGACCGCACCTACTTGCCAGGCCCGGATCTGGCGGCCCGCCTGCGGCAGTTGGGGATCCCGCTGTTTGCCGTGGAGTCCCGCCGCCCTCTGCGCGCCTTTCACATCATCGGCTTCAGCCTGGCTTACGAGCTGGGGGGCACCAACATCCTGGAGATGCTGGACCTAGCCGGGATCCCGCTCAGGTGGTGGGAGCGGCAGCCCTTTACCCCGGAAGAGTGCCCTCTGATCTTTGCCGGTGGGCCAACCGCCACTTCCAACCCGGAGCCCTTTGCCGACTTTTTCGATTTCTTCGTCTTCGGAGATGGGGAAGAGGTGCTACCGGAGATCGGCAAGGTGTTGGCCGGATCCCTGTCCCAGCCTCGCCGGGCAGTGTTGCTGGAGCTGGCCCAGGTGCCGGGGGTGTACGTGCCCCAGTTTTACGAGGGGATCCCGCCTCGACCCATTGTGCCTGGGGTGCCGGAGCGCGTCCGCCGTCGGGTGGCCCTGCCTCAACCCCAATACTCCGTCGGCCTGGTGCCTTTGGTGGAAACCGTCCACGACCGCCTGGTGATGGAAGTGCGGCGGGGCTGCACACGGGGCTGCCGATTTTGCCAGCCGGGAATGCTTACCCGCCCAGCGCGGGATGTGGATCCGGAAGCAGTGGTGGAGGCTGTGGTGCAGGGCTTGCGGAGAACAGGTTACAACGAATTTTCCCTCTCTTCTCTCAGTTGCTCCGACTACCTTTCCCTGCCGGCGGTGGGAGCGGAGCTGCACAACCGTCTCCTCAGAGAACACATTGCCCTTTCCCTGCCCAGCCAGCGGGTGGATCGCTTTGATGAGCAAATTGCCGCTATCATGAAGGGATCCCGCCGCTCCGGCCTCACCTTTGCCCCCGAAGCTGGCACGCAACGGCTGCGGGACATCATCAACAAGGGCCTCACCGATGCCGACTTGATTCGCGGCATTCGCACCGCCGTCCAAGAGGGCTGGGACAAAATCAAGCTCTATTTCATGATTGGCCTGCCCGGCGAGACCGACGCCGATGTCCTGGGGATCGCCCGCACCGTCGAGATGCTGCAGCGAGAATGTGCAGCCCTGGGTCGCAAGCGGGTGGAGTTTACCCTCACCCTCTCCAACTTCACCCCCAAGCCCCACACCCCCTTCCAGTGGCACCGGGTGGACTACGCCGACGTGCAGCGCAAGCAAACCCTGCTGCAGAAAGAGCTGCGGCGGCTGCGGGGCGTCAAAGCCCACTTCACCGACATCCGCTTCAGCATCCTGGAAGACTTTATTGGCAAAGGGGATCGCTCCCTGGGACAGATGATCGAGCGGGCTTGGCGGGCCGGTGCCGGCATGGATGCCTGGTGGGAAAGCATCGACACCGCCTATGCTGCCTGGGTGAGGGCCTACTGCGGCGAAGAGGTGGATCCTGCCGCCGATCCGGTCGCCCTCTGCGCCCATCTCCCCATCCGGGAATTGGGCCTGGAGGATCCCTTGCCCTGGGATCACATCGATACCGGCATTGACAAGAAATGGCTGCAAAAAGACTACCGCCGCGCCCTGGAAGCCCTCACCGTGGAAGACTGCTCCTTCGAGGGCTGCTCCGCCTGCGGCATCTGCGGCCCCGGCTTCGGCCACAACATCGTCATTCCCCCTCCGCCCGTCCCGCCCTTGCAGAGCAAACCCACCCCCACCCCGGATCCCCTGGAGCCGGAGCCACCTGCCCAGCGTTTCCGCATCACCTACGGCAAAACCGGGGATCTGCGCTGGCTGGGCCACCTGGATCTCATGCGCCTGTGGGAACGGGCCTGTCGGCGAGCGGGGTTACCTCTGGCCTTCAGCGGCGGCTACCACCCCATGCCCCGCCTGGCCAACGCCAACGCTCTGCCCATTGGCCAGGAAGGCTATGGCGAAATCCTGGATCTGGAGCTGCTGGATCGGCCTGAAGGTCCTCTGACGCCTGAGAAACTGCGCGCCCTTCTGAGCGAACAGCTGCCCCCGGAGATCCCCATCCAAGCCGTCCAAGAAATTAGCCTTCGGGATCCCTCGGCCACCGCAGCCGTTTACGCCGCCGAATATCAGCTTACGGTGAGCTGCGAGTTGCCCAAAGCCATTTGCGTCAGCGGGACGGAGTCCTCTTGGCCTGCCTGGGTCACCCAGATCCTAGACGCGCAGGAAATCTGGATTGAAAAAACCTCCAAGTCTGGCAAGTCCTCTCCCTTCAATGCCCGCGCCCTGCTTTACTACCTAGAGTTTCAGGGCCTGACCCCCGAGGGCAGCGCTTGCCTCCTTTACCGGGGCAGTTGCCGCAACGACGGTGCCTACCTGCGGCCCACCCATCTGGTTCAAATGGCCGAGTCATTGGGGTTGCCCCACTGGACACTACAGACGGCAAAGCGGCTGCGCCTGTTGTGGGAGAACCCCCTAGCCGATCCAGATTGAGCACTTCCTCTGGGAGCAACCCAAGGGCTAAGGGTCTGTCTGGGCTGAGGGATCCCACAAGCGCTATAATGCTGCTATTGCTGGCTCCTGTCGCTGTGGGGCTCGCCAGGCATCAACTTGACCAAAGGCGGGGTGAGCAGCAGGCAAAAGCTGGGCCGGATTTTGGAATGGAGACACTCTTAACTCAGTACCCAGGGCAGGTAACAGGCGTGATGGGGTCGAGTCGATAGGCGCAACAAAAAGGTGTGCCCCTTCGACCTAGCCCAGATCTCAATCTTACCCTGAGAAGGTGCTTCTTTCCCCGTGCAAACCCTGCCTTGTTGTGGACTCGGGCTAGGCCGCACAACTGGGGTTCTGCGATGGGCCAGCCTCCAATCTCCCGGAGCGGAGCCGTCTTGCTTTCTGAGCCTATTCAATAATCTCCATGCAAACCTCACCCCATCCATTCATCTCATCCGATGAGCTTTTATCCCCACAGCAGAAGCCCCCTGCTGTACCCACCAAGGCCAGCATTGGGCAGTTTACATAACTCGCCTCACCCATTGGAGAGCAAACAAAGCCAAGCGTCAAAGCAGAGCTGAGGGTAATGGACAGCCCCATGATGAGTCAATCCTGGTCAAAGAAACTTAAGCGGATCCCGGCAAAAGGACAACACCTCGCCAGAATGAGGGTTCAACCCGTAACCGCGTGCCCTTGGGGCGGGGAGGGAAGTTAATGCCCAGGCAGATTGTCATTGCCGAGCAACATCGAGTGGCAGCCGTCTTCGCCGAAGATCAAGTGCAGGAGCTGATCGTCGCCAGCGGCGCTCACCAAGTGGGAGACGTTTACGTCGGAATCATCGAGAACGTTCTGCCCAGCATCGATGCCGCTTTCGTCAACATCGGCCCTGCAGAGCGCAATGGGTTTATCCACGTCAGCGACCTGGGCCCGCTGCGCCTCAAGCGAAGTCATGCCTCGATTTCTGAGCTGGTCTTGCCGCAGCAAAAGGTGCTGGTACAGGTGATGAAAGAGCCTACCGGCAACAAAGGGCCAAGGCTTACCGGAGATTTGGCCTTTCCAGGGCGGTATTTGGTGTTGCGACCCTACGGAAAAGGCGTTCATCTGTCCCGCCGCATTGAGGATCGAGAAGAACGCAACCGTTTGAAGTCGCTGGCCATTTTGATTAAACCCCCGCAGATGGGCCTGTTGGTGCGCACCGAAGCGGAAGGTGTGTCCGAAGAAGCGATGATCGACGACCTGGAGCAATTGAAGAAACTCTGGGAAGATATTCAACAGCAGTATCAGGCAGCACGGGGGCCGGGGCTACTCAACCGGGATGACGACTTTATTCAGCGGGTGCTGCGGGATGTTTACTCCGACGATGTGAACCGTATTGTGACCGACTCTGCGGCAGGAGCGAAGCGAGTCCGTAGCTATCTGCAGGGCTGGAACAAGGGCCAAATGCCCCCTGGTGTCGTTGTCGATGTCCACCGCGAGCCCACCCCCATTCTGGAGTATTTTCGGGTCAACGCGGTTATTCGGCAGGCGCTGCGGCCACGGGTGGATCTGCCCTCTGGTGGCTACATCATCATCGAGCCCACCGAGGCCCTGACGGTAATTGATGTTAACTCGGGCTCCTTCACCCAATCGGCCACTTCTCGGGAGACAGTGCTGTGGACAAACTGTGAGGCGGCTACCGAGATTGCCCGCCAATTGAGGCTGCGCAACATTGCCGGTGTGATTGTGGTGGACTTCATCGATATGGATTCCCGCCGCGACCAGTTGCTGGTTTTGGAGCATTTTAACAAGGCCCTCTCCAGCGACAAAGCTCGCCCACAGGTGGTCCAACTGTCGGAATTGGGGCTGGTGGAGCTCACCCGCAAACGGCAGGGGCAAAGCCTTTACGAGATCTTCGGCTATTCTTGCCCCACCTGCGAGGGGCTGGGGATCCTAGCCCGCTTGCCGGGGGCCGAGCCAGGGCATCTGTTAACAATAGAAAGCGGCCTGACGGTAACGCTACCCACCGAGGCGGAAGGAGGGGATGAGGAAGAGGCCGGCCCGATCCTGCCCCGCGATGGCAACCCCCAACGGGCACGCCTGCGAGTGGGGAGCGATGGGCTGTCTCGAGGCGATAGCCGTGCGCTGCTGCGGCGGTCGCGCTCTGCCCCCGGACAACGACGCCCCAGCCCGGATCCCTTTACGACTTCAGACGATCTGGAGGAAGAGCCACGGGTTGAAACGGGACGCAAGCGTCCCCGTGAAGACTGGGGGGATCCCCGCACTGGCCAGCGCCTCGTTGCCCGGAGCCTGGATACTCCTGTAGAAGAGGAAGCCCCAGAGCCGATGCAACTGCCAGGGGGCGGAGCAGACCTAAAGCGTCAAGAACCCCGCCGTTCTGGCCCTGGGGAAGAGGCAGAATCCGCCTCACGCAAAGATCACACTTCCCCAGCCCGCACCGTTCGCGCCAGCGGGACGGAGTCCTCAGAAGGCCGTCCGGCTCCGGTACGGCAAACCGTCACCGTGGAGATGACCCCGTTACAACAACGGGTCTACTCGGAGTTGGGGCTGTCGCCGCTGTTGCTGCTTGACCAGCCGCCGCCTTGGGGCCGAGACACGGCGGTTAGGGTGGTTCTGCCGGGAACTCTAGAGGCGGAAAGTCCGCCCAGGATGGAGACTGAGGCAACTTCTCAGACAGAGGAGTTTGCACCCGAACCGGATGCCTTGCAGGAGAAGGAGCCGCTGGACAACCTCTCTCCACCCGAACTTTCTGAACCCGAAATCCCTTCTGCTGAATCGTTCGTGCCAGCAGTGCAGAGCAGCTTGGCCGAGCCAGCCGCGGAACTGGGGATCAGCCCTGCCCAGCAATCTCCAGCAGCCTCCAGGCGACGGCGCTCCCGCAGCAGTTAGGCGCTGCTCTCAAGCCCAGGGGCAGGCATGGGAGTATGGTGGAGCGGGCAAGGCCGAGTTTGATCTGGGAGGGATCCCTTTGGCAGCAAGGGATCCTGCGGGTGGCGGGGGTGGATGAGGTGGGGCGGGGAGCCCTGGCTGGGCCAGTGGTGGCGGCGGCGGTGATTTTGCCGGCCCAGATGGATCCCAAAGAACTGGAGGGAGTGAGGGATTCCAAACAACTGCGTCCGCAGCAACGCGCTCAATGGGCGGAACGGATTCGGCAGGTGGCTTTGGCTGTGGGCGTTGGCAGTGCCTCTGCTGCTGAGATCGACCGGCTCAACATTCGCCAGGCCACGGTGCTGGCCATGCAGCGGGCTTTGGCCGAGTTGGATCCAATCGAACACATTTTGCTGGATGGATTGCCGCTGGCCGAGCTGGGATCCCGGCAAACGGCCCTGGTCAAGGGGGATCACATCAGCCTCTCCATTGCCGCTGCTTCAGTTGTGGCCAAAGTCTGGCGAGATGCCTTGATGCAGAGCTGGGATCGGCAGTACCCCGGCTACGGCTGGCGCACCAACGCTGGCTATGGCACGCGGGAGCACCGACTGGCGTTGCAGAACTTGGGGCCCACCCCGCAGCACCGCCGCAGCTTTGCCCCCTTGGCAGAACTGAAAGTCAGCAGATATGATGGTTAATGCAGTTGCATTGCCCACGTAGCTCAGTGGACTAGAGCACTGGGTTCCGGTCCCAGGTGTCGGAGGTTCGAATCCTTTCGTGGGCGTCTTCAGGCATATAAGTTCAGCCATATAAGTGGGCAACATACTCTCCGTACCCGTTGTAGGGCAAGGTGGGAACGATTTGCCACTGGGAACGGGATCCGAAACCGATCAAGACTTCCTGCTCCTGTGACCAACGGGGGTGGGGCACTCTGGGATCCACATTGGCCTCAAATCCATACTCCTCAGGGGCGAGGGTATTCCAAAACGTGGAGGGTTGACGGGCCAAAAACTCGATTTTGACGATGGATTTTCCCCCCTTAAAGCCATACTTCCAGGGAACTACCATGCGAATTGGCGCTCCGTGCTGTTTGGGCAACGGCTTGCCATAAACGCCGAGGGCAAAAAAGGCCAACTCGTTGGCCATTTCCTCGATCCGCAACCCTTCCGTGTAGGGCCAAGGCAAGTTGGGGGGCCAGATTGGGCCAGGCATAATTTCCGGATCGTAAAAGGAAGTGAAGCGGACAAATCGAGCCGTCGGCAAAGGATCCACCCGTTCCAGCAACAGCCGCATCGGAAAGCCCAACCACGGCACCACCATCGCCCAGGCTTCCACACAGCGAAAGCGATAGATGCGCTCTTCGAGGGGGAAGTTAAACAGATCTTCCAGGCCCAACCGCTGAGGATGCCGCACCAGCCCGGTAATCTCGACAGTCCAGGGATCCGTGGGCAAAGCCTGTGCAGCCCGCCAGACGCGCTTTCCGGAGCCAAACTCGTAAAAGTTGTTGTAACGAGTGGCTACAATCTCCTCGGTGACGGGCCTGCCCACATCCGAAAAGTGGGGGTTGAGTGGGATCCCCCTCAGCTCTCGTTCTACCGAGGGAGCAGCTCCCCTGCTGCCAAACCCAAAAATAGAAAAACTGGCTCCCACCCCAACGGATCCCAGTTGCGCTAGAAATTGCCGCCGGCTGAAAAACATCTCTTCTGGAGTGACCTGTGCCTCTCGTTGCCAGGGGTGAGGAACTCGGATCCCGAACATCCATCAGCCATCCTTTGATTCAGAGTCAGGGAAAAAGTCTGCCGCCCGAACTACTACATCCTAAATGAATTACTACATCCTAAACGGATCTAAGCCGACATTCCCCGAGCTCGTTTCCAGCGCTGCCCCATGTGTAGTCATTTCAAATGTAGTCATTTCAAACAGCAATGAAACGATTTGTTATGTCTGTCCCTGGCTCCCCTCTCCTTTTGAGAGAGGGGTTGGGGGTGAGGGAAACCCTGCAGGCTGGGATGATCGGTGACGAAATCACGGTATAGCCGTGTTGGCTGAGTCCGTGCTGCTGGAAAAAAGTGTGGGGATCAGCTAAGGGCTTGAGGTGGGTTCCGGCAAAACGTAAATAGACTCCACTTGCCGCCCTGCCGATGGCACTGCCTGGATGGTGCCCTTGTCGATGTGGTAGATGACCTTCTCTGCTTGCAACTGATTTTCCCCTTGGTTGATGATGACTTGGCCCTCCAGCTCAATGCGTTGCTCCTGGCTGTAGTAAACAGCTCTTTGGGCACGGGCCGTAAGCCGCTCGGCAGGAAAACTGAGGGTGACATTGCCGATGGCCGTAAAAACCCCTGTGTTGGCGTTGGCCTCCTGCACATCGGCGCTGATGCTGATGGCACGGGGATTCTGACCCCAAGCCGGGATTCCAAGGGCCAGCACCACACCCACAGCCCAGCCCAGCGTCCCTAGCCGCTGCCAACCCTTCCGGTCAAACGCCATCTCCAAAGCCATGCCCCATCACCCCGTCAAACCACCCCAGCAGCCAGTCTAGCTTCTCAATCCTGGTCATAATGGCGGGGCAGCCTACTGATCCGTTCCCTTTCCCCCCTGGGGCAGAGCTTGGGCAAGCTGTCTTTCCAATTCGGCAACGCGCTGCATGAGCTGTCGGTTGGCTTCCAGCAGCTCCCGCGCCTGGCTGTTGAGATAGGGATCCGATTCCCACCAATTGATGCCGATCTCCTTGGCCTTATCCACCGAAGAAATCAGCAGGCGAATGCGCACATTCAGCAACTCCACATTGCCCACCGAAACGGTGATGTCTCCGGCGATCACAATGCCCTTGTCCAGCACCCGCTCCAGCACATCGGCCAGCGAGGAGCCATGAGTAGCCGTGGTCAAGGGTTGAGAGCTAATCGGCACAGGGTTAATCGACCTCCAAAGCGTACCAACAGGCAAAAGACTCAGCCAGGCAGTTGGTCTAGCAGATAATTCAGCAACTGGGATCCCTCTTCATAGCGCTTGCCAGCCCGGGGCAACAGCACATCCGCACACAAAGCGCGAAAATCGGCATTCTCTTTGCTAACTGCCAGCTCATGTTCCTTGACAATGCGCCCGATCATCAGACAACTGCGCAGGCTGGGGTGGCGCGTCAGATCCAGCTTGCGGCGAAAAGCCCGCACAATGTGGACGATCTTGAGGGCGTCGGGGCCGGATAAGCCTATTCGCGAGGTGAGAATCTCCTTTTCGGTCTCGATGTCCGGTTCCCCCATATCGATGGTGATCATCCGATCCAGCAGCGCATCTTGGGCCTTGTGAACCCCAGTGTATTCCTCCGGGTTAGAGGTAAAAATGGCCCGGAACTGGGGATGCACCCGCAGATATTCCGAGCGGTTGCTGTCCGGCGGCAACACCAGCAGCCTCTCCTCCAGAGCACTCAGGAGAGCATTGTTGGCCTCAGGGCGGGAGCGATTGAACTCGTCGTAGATGAGGGTAAACCCCTCTCGGCAAGCCAAGGTGAGGCGGGCATCCACCCAGCGCTGCTGCACATCCTCCTCCGTCTTCACCACCGAGTGAATGAAGTTGTCCACCACCCGCCGATGGGTAAAGCCGGTGCGCCCCCCAATGAGGTCGGAAGAATCGAAGCGGTCATCCCCATAGATCAGCATGATGGGGCGGCCCAGCAGGCTGGCCAGGTGCATCGCCAAAGTGGTTTTGCCTGTACCCGAAGGCCCCCGCAAGTGCACCGCAAAGCCCGATTGCAAATAGCGCAAAGCGCGGCGAGTAATCCGCTCAATATAGGGGGTGTTCACGAACTGGCGGGGACGCGCCTGCAGAACCGTGGCCATAGAGATACCCAACCTCTTTGCTGCCCTAGACTCTTTTGCCTTGACTATAGCCCGGATGTTCTCCCTGCGCTCTGTTCAACTAAACTGCGACCGCCCCCGACACCATGCGCCGCAACGTGACCAAGATTTCCGAGGGATCCACCCCCAGATCCACCGCGCCGCGGGCCAACAAATCCCGCACCCGTTCCCGATCCCCAATTACCTGCAGCAGGGTCAAGTTGGGATCCTGCGCTTGTAGATCACTCACATACTTGTTGACATAGTCAAGGATGGGATCCACCTGTTTCTCAACAGTAGGCGGAACTTCAGGGGGTTCAGGCGTTATTAAACCCTCCGAGGGCTGGGGCTGGGGAACAGAGACGGGAGCAGGCGGCTCCACCGGGGCTTGGTCTTTGGCTACGGGCGTTGAGTCAGAGGCAGATATTGGCGCCTCACCGGCAATCTCAACGGAACTGCCAGAACCTTCACCGGAAATGGAGACCTCAGGTTCTGGGGCGAGGACAGGGATCCCATTGCCCCACACCTGCTTATGCAACTCCGCCCGGAAAGTGGCCAGGGATCCCCGCAGGGCCTGGGCCTGAGCTTGCTGTTCCTGGGCCATCTGAGCCAGCTCCTGTCGAGCCATTTGCCGGAGAGCCTGTACCCACTGCCGCAAATCGGCGCAAAAAGACTGCCGCGCTTGCTGAGTTTTGTCGGCCATCGCCTGCCGAGCCTGCGTATAGGTGCTCAGCAAATGCTCCACAGCCGCAGTCAAGTTAGCCCGGAAAGCCTGCAATTGCTGCCGGCTGACTTCCAATTGAGCAGCCCGTTCCCGCTCCAGGCAAGCAAGACGCTCTGCCACCGACTTGGCCCGCTGAGCCGCCGCTTCCGAACGGGAGCATTCGTCCAGGGATCGCCTCACAGCCCGCTCCTGCCTCAGTTTCTGCAATTGGCTGCGGGTTTGCTCCGTCTGGTGCCGTATTGCTTCTTGTCGTTGCTGGCGGCGCTGCCCTAGCTCGGCCACCACAGCTCGGTGCTGCTCTAGGCGCTGCTGCCGGGATCGGCTTAACAAACTTCGATTCTGAGCCACCCGCTGGCTGCGGGCCATGGCCCATTGTTCCTGCAAACTCATGATCTCCAATCCCTCACGTCGTTTTCAATGCTTGGGTGGATACAGCTTCTCTGCCTGTTCCCAACTCGATGGCACTGCCAACCTGTAGCTCAGTGCGGCTGCAAGACTCAATCCTCGAACAAAACCCGCAGAAGCAAGGCAGAGACCGGCGGTGGATCCCTGCCTCGCTTTCCGACGGCTAGCTTCCTACGCCTCCGCCCAGAGAGCATAACTCATCCAACCATTGCGATGCTCAAGGCGAGAGGGTTGTGGGCACTTTCCTTGGTTGAGTGATTTTGGTTAGGCAGATTTAGACGGCAGGAGCAGCAGCAGTAGCCGTCAGACCCACAGCCTCAGCGTATTTCAGGTAGGTTTCCACGGAAGCCACAACGACGCGGGCTTCAATGGCCAACAGCTCGATCCCAACCAAAGAAACCCGCACCCAGGCATCGACCACGATACCTTTATCCAAGATGCGATCGATCACTTCGGCCAAGCTGGACGAGGAGTTCACTTTCTCTACTGCCATAACGATCTCTCCTGCACTGATACTGCTGATACTGATGAGGGTTGAAAAGGACAGACAACTCGGCGGCAAAATGGCATGTAGAAGGGATCCCAGCTGAGGATTCACCTTCCCTAGGGCGACAGCCGCACCCTCTATCACCCTAGCCCTATTGTGCTGGCTTTTTTCGGGGAGAACACCCGTAGATTCGCTTAAAAAAGACGGCGAACTCGAAAGGTTTACCGCTTTTCTAAGCGCCATCCCCCCTACATAGTACTCGCCAGCAGAAAAAATGGGCAAAGATGAGGGCGAGTTTTGAGCCCAAGTTGTGGAAGTGTGGTGGAGGGGCAGTGGGAAGCGGCAGGGATCCCCTATACTGGGGGCAGTGGGCTTGCTGACATACCGTTTCTCGCTGGCTGATAGGGCTGTCGTGACCGATTTCAACACCGGGATCCCGAGCGTGCGTCGCCTGCAGAAGGTCATCAAGGATCGGGAAACCCTCGAGGTCAAACTCAATACCGGAGATGTCTTCGTCGGCCAGTTGCGCTGGCAGGATCCCGATTGCCTCTGTTTAGCCGATGCCGAGGGGCGGGAGTCGCTGCTGTGGCGGTCTGCCATTGCTTTCATCAAGGTCAGGCCTCAGTCTTAAGTACTGCTCCGGATCCCTGTACAGCTCTTCTTCCCAATTTTTGAATAAATCTTTACAACAACTCAGGGCTTTTCTGTCTCCCTCTGAGGGCAGTTTTCTCCAGTTGACCCACTCCTGCTGGGTTTTTGGAGCGGTTGACTACCCTGCCGTCGCCCTGAGTCTATCCCAAAGCCGTCCCCCATTGCTCCGCAACGCTGTTGCAACTGCGTCAGCGGGCCGTAGGCCTTGAGGACGAGGCTTTAGACCCAGTTTTTTGGTAAAAGTGCCAATTAAGAAGGGTATGATAAGGAGTGTTAAAAAATCTGATCTCTCCTCACCCAACCATGACGACTGCCCCCATTGAGATACCTCTTCAGCCTGCCGCCCAACGGCATAATCACTACAGCCGCGAAGACTTTTTTCGCTTTGACCTCTCCCAGGGATCCCTTGTGGACTGGACGGGTGCCCGCAATGTCTTGGTGAGCGAAGACTTTATTCTGGGCTTGCAGCAGGGCCTGGAAGAAGAAGTGGGAGATGCCTCAGCTTCTCTGATGTACACCATTGGCCGAGAGTGGGGACGCAACGATGCCCTCCATTTTTCCCGCTGGTTTGAGGAGGAATATCGGCGCCAGCCCAAGCAGAGTAATCTCATGTTTCTCTTGGAAACCTGGTGGTGGCCTCTGACCTCCCAAGGATGGGGGCGCTGGGAGGTAGAAACCGAGAGTCGGCGGCAAGGGTTTATTTTCATCAACCTCTTTGACTCCGCCGTGGCCCGCACCCTGGGGGATGTCGGTAAACCTGTCTGTCATCTTTACGCCGGATTATTTGCCGGCTTTTTTAGCACCATGGTGGAACGGCAGCTCAACTGCATCGAGATCCAGTGCTATTCTATGGGGGAAAGCTACTGCAAGTTTTTGCTCGGCAGCAAAGATCGCATCGATGCGGCTGCCTTCTGGCTGAACGAAGGGGCCAGTGCCAGCGAAATTGCCCAAAAATTGCGTTCAGGCCAGGGAGTAGCCAAGGCATGACCTGGAAGATTACTTTAGAAGATTCGGTGCAAAGCTTTTTTGCCCGTCTAAATTGGGATAACCGCCCCCTACAGATGCGCTCTCTGCCAATGCCTTTTCTGCAAGTGCGGGAGCATTTTGGTTCCATCCCCTGGGCGGGGGATCCCCTGAGTTTGGCTGCGCATTCTCTGGGATCCCTGTCGGCAGCACCAGAACCCGAGCCGGCAGAAGAACAGATCACCTTGGCAGATCTGTTCAGCTTGTTTTGAGTCTCCTAGCACCCACTGACATCCGGAAGAAGCGAGATGGTAAGCCCCTTGGAGCAGATGCTGATCGAGTCGGAAGCCCGCTACCTCAAGCCAGAGGAGCTGGAGCATCTGAAGGCCTATGTTCTCGGCTGGCCAAAACGACAACATGTGTACCGAGTTTTGCGGGAACGGGAGAGCCAGGTGGTGAGCAAAACCCTAGATGCCCTGCAAAAGGAGATGCCCGACCTTTCTCCCCAAGTGTTGGATCTGTGCCGGCGACACCTGCTGTTGCTGCTGCGTCACAGCGCTATGGCCATGTTGCTGCAGGACGAAAACCTCCTGAAGGAGCGGCTGATCGAGTGGATGGAAGAAGAGGTGCGCCTGTACGGACTGCAGAGGGTTTATGAGGTTGCCTATCGGATTTTCCAGCAAGAGCTGAGAGACCATTTGGCTCCTGGAGAGTTGGAGTTTATCCGCCCTTTGATCACCCAGGTACAGGTGGCCTTGCTGTTTTAGAGCTAGATACTTTTTTGTTTTTTGCATTTTTCGGTGCTAGAGCGCTCTATCTCAACTAGCCGGAGACTTCAGTGTCGTTGGAGTTAATGTTAGCGTTGTAGTAAATCTGCCCAAGGGGTATTCAATTGCTGGAGGGATCGCCATAAGATTTGGAGCGTAAACAACCGTTCTCCCAGCTCAACAACCAACGAACTGTCAACTGCACCCTGCTCCTATTTGGATGCTTAAAGCTCAATAACGACTTGGATTGGATAACCAGGGGATCCCTTATGACCGGCACTAGCTCTATCTCCAATGGCTCAGTCAACTTCGATCCCTACACGCCCGTTTTGGCCAACTACTACACACCCAGCGCTTATCTGCGAAGCGATTTGGAATCGGGCTTACTGGAAAGTCGCCACGGTGAACGTCTCTTGGCCCTTCCAGAAGCATTGCTGCGGGGCATCTACACGGGCCTGGAATACGAGACTGGCCAGGCTGCTCGTTTGGTATTGCGCAACTGTGGTCGGATGTGGGGCAAGGAGTTTTTCCGCCGTTTTGCCCAAGAACTCTCCGACTACTACCAGAAGCCTTTGGCCGAGCTGGAGATGGGCCTTTTCCTGCAAAGTCTGAGACAAGCTTGGAAAACTCATGGCTGGGGATTGATCGAGATCGACTGGACTTACAAAGATCAAGGAGTGCTGGTGGTGTCGATTCGCAATTCTCCCTTCGCTGCCGTCACGCCTCCCCATTTCAAGCGGCCGATGGGCTTTCTGGAGGCAGGGCTGTTGGCCACCTGGTTTAGCCAGCTAACCGGCCAGGATTTGCTCTGCGTGCAAACCGCCAGCGAGGCTTTGGGAGCGAAGAGCAATTTGTTTGTCGTAACCGCTGCTGCCCGCCTCAAAGAGGGAGAAGCCTGGGTGGACTCCGGCCTCAGCCACGAGCAGATCCTGGAAAAGCTCCTGCAGCCCAGCTAGGCGATGGGGGCTGGTTTTCCCCAGAGGGATGGGATCCCAACAGGGATGAGTCTGTATAATTTTCTGGAAGCGAGGCGAGCTCAAGCGCACGAGGGTGTGGCCATTGGGGTGGCGAGTCAGAGCAATTCGGGGAGCCATCACCGTACCTACAAACAGTGCCGAGGCCATTGGCGCGGCGGTGGCTGAGCTGCTGGATACGCTAGAGCACCGCAACGCCCTCGATCCGGCTGAGTTGGTCAGCGTTATTTTTTCTGTTACTCCTGATTTAAATGCAGCTTTTCCCGCCCAGTTTGCTCGTCGTCGCCCCGGTTGGGAGTCGGTGCCTCTGTTGGATGTGCAACAGATGGAGGTGAGCGGCGACTTACCCCGTTGCATTCGGGTTTTGATCCAGTTGAATACTCCACTTGCTCAAGCGGACATGCAGCATGTTTATCTGCGAGGTGCCCGCGAGTTAAGGCCAGATCTCAGCACTGTTTGATCGATCCATACAGCACCAGCACAGGGTTGACACTCTCACCGACTAAAGTCGGGGGATTTCTACACTGGAGGTGGGACAGTCTGTTGCCATGGGCAACATGGGGCATGATGGATCCCGGATTTGCCCCGCTTATTCTGGGGGAAAAGAATGGCTTAACTCAAGTTGATCCGGGTCGTATCACTACTGATTTGGGAAGGCGCAGAACATCCAGATTCACTCATAGACTTACTTGGACTTACAGTCATTTTAAACAGGTATGAAACATTTCCATCCAGCTCCCCTTTCTTTTTAGGAGATGGGGTGATGGCAGCGGCACAGAGCACTTGGGGGGCTTCTCAATTAGCTTAAAATGACTCTACTTAAGATAAGAGTAGATCTGAGAGCTCAAGGAGACAGCTTTTCTCGCAGACGGTTTTCCCACTGTTGCAGTTGCTCTTGGCGAGCGGCCACCTCTGCTTCGCGACGGCTCAGCTCTTGGCTTTGCCGAGTCAAGGATTGCCGCCAGCTTTCAATCTCCGACAGATCCACCAGACTGTGGGTTCGGGATAGGTTGTGCAACATCTCCACCAGCTTCATGGCTGCCTCTTCCGCCCGCCGTACCTGCCGCTCTTCCGAAAGCTCAACCAGCAGCAACACCCCAATGTTGTAAGGGCCAACCTCTTTGCAGGTGACCCCTTCTGGCTTGCGCAGCGGCATCCAAACACCGTCCTCGGCCTGCCGGGCCAAGAGCTGCAGCTCCCCCTGGCCGAAGAGACTTTTTTTGTGTACCCGTGCCAGATACAGCATGGAACATGCAGGAAGATGCTGCCGATTTTAGCACCGATCCCTTTTATTGAAGAGGGATCCCGTCCCTACACCCAAACCTGGGTTTTGTTGTCCGTGCCACCAGGAGGATCAATGCTAGGATCGGCTGTGGAATGGATAAGGCTCAACGCTCTCCCGTCTTCATCGTTTAGGGATCCCTGGCATGTTTCTCACCCAAAGCCCCTACTTTTTGATGGCAGCGCTGGTGGCGATTGCCAGTGGAGCCATCTTCGCGGTTCGGTTCATCAAGCGCGAGGCCTCCGCTGAGTACGACGTGATTTTTGCCACGATGGGCCTGATCTATTCCGTCTGCTTGCTCTTGGAAGGTCAGCGGCTCATCCCGTTGCTGTTCTTTGCGCAGGTGTTGCTGGCGGTGATGGCCGGCTGGTTTGCCATCGAAACCTTCCGTTTGCGGATTCTCTTAAGCGAAAAAGCACGGCAGGTGGGCGGGGCTCGTCCGACCGTTCGGCGGCAAGGCTTCAGCCGCACCTATCCCCCGGATGGCTATGCCCAAGGACGCACGGTTTCCACTCGAGCCGAGGGATCCCGTATCCGCGATACATCCTCTTACAGTCGCTCCATTCCTGGGCGCAGTGGTGAAGATCCTAGCCGTCGCCCCAGGCCCCAACTGACCGGCGATACCCGTGTGCGTCCACGCCGCCGACCCGAAGGGGATGAGTATTACGAGGAACCAGGGGTCCGCCCGCGTCAGGATACGGACTACGATGAACCAGCACCGCCGCCAGAGGCCCGCCGCCCCCGTCGTCCTGCCACCGAAGAGTATCCAGAGGATGTGGATGTGCAGGAAGAGCGCAGCACAGGTACAGCTACTCGTCGCCGTCCCCCACGGTTGCCCCAAGACCAAGGGGAAAGCTACGCAGATGAACCCCCCCGCCGTCCTTCCCGCCGCGTTGTCGAAGTAGAGCCAGTAGAGGTGGAGCCAGAAGAGTATGATGACGATCTGTTCTGATAGGCTCTCAATGCCGATCTGAACTTGATAGAAGCAGCGCCAGGGTCAATTAGTCGGATCCCTCAGCCTGTGTTGCGCATCCCGGCGGCAATGCCGTTAATGGTAAGTAAAGCTCCACGCAGAAGTTCAGCTCGGTCGTAGCGTGTTCGTCCGGTGCGGGATCCCTGACGCTCCCGCAGGCGCTTGAGGAGAGAGACTTGAATAAAGCCCAAGGGCACAATAGAGCGGTTGCGCAACTGCACCGAGCGCTTCAAATAAGGGTCGTTCTCCAACAGTTCCCTGTGGCCCGTAATCTGCAACACTATTGTGCGAGTACGGTGCATTTCTTGGGCAATACACTCAAACAGCTCCATCGCCCGCTCTAGACGCTCTGGAGAGCTCATCTCCCGCACGTAGTGACGCGCTATTTGCAGATCCACTTTGGCCAGAGTCATCTCCACTTTGGAGATCACCATGCGGAAGAAAGGCCATTCGCGATAGAGGTGCTGCAGGTGGTTGAGGTTGTGCTCGCCCCTGGCCACGTATTCTTGTAGGGCGGTGCCAACCCCATACCAGGCCGGCAAGAGAAAGCGGCTTTGCGTCCAACTGAATACCCAGGGAATGGCCCGCAGGGATCCGATGTCTTTTTGGCTACCGCTGCGGCGGGCGGGACGGGAGCTGATCTGCAGTTGGCTGATCTCTTCAATGGGGGTGACCTCGTGGAAAAACTCCACAAAGCCCTCCTGCTCGTAGACCAGGTTACGGTACACCTGCCGGGAGCGCTCCGCCAAGGATTCCATCAGGCGCGACCACTCGTGCAGATCGTTGGGGTAGGTGCGCAGTAGGCTGGCCTGGATCACGGCGCTGGTGACGGTTTCCAGGTTAAAAATGGCTAGATCCTGGAGGGAATACTTGGAGGCCAACACCTCTCCCTGTTCGGTAATTTTGATGCGGCCCCCCACACTGCGCCCTGGCTGAGCCAAGATGGCCTCGTAAGCCGGGCCCCCTCCACGGCCCACCGAACCGCCCCGGCCATGGAAGATCTGCAGCTTCACCCCGTAGGATTCGGCCACCGTCTGCAGGCGTTGTTGAGCCTTGTAAATCTCCCAGTTGCTGCTCAAAAAGCCGGAATCTTTGTTGCTATCGGAGTAGCCCAGCATCACCTCCTGTAGATTCCCCTGCTGAGCCAAGTACTGGCGATAGAAAGGGATCTCCAGCAACTGCCGCAAAACTTCCGGGGCCCGCTTCAGGTCTTCGACGGTCTCAAACAGCGGCACCACCGCCAGGGATCCGCGACCACTGATGGGATCGTAGAGCCCCACCTCCTTGGCCATCAGCAGCACCTCCAACAGGTCGCTCAACTGGCGGCTCATGCTGATCACATAGGTTTGGCAAATGGCCAAGCCGAATTCCTGCTGCATGCGGCGCAGGGTGCGAAAGGTGGCGATCAGCTCTGCTGTCTTATCGGAAAAGGCAATCTCCAGCGGTATCAGAGGCCGACGGGTTTGTAGCTCCTGCAGGAGAAAGGCGGTTTTTTCCTCTTCCGTCATCTCGTTGTAGGGACGCGGCAAAATGCGCAGGTACTCGAAAATCTCCGTGAGAGCGGCTTCGTGGTAGCTGCTGTCTTGGCGGATATCCAGATGGGCCAGGTGAAAGCCAAACACCTGCACCTGCTGAATCAAATGATCCAGCTGACGGCAGGAAAGGCCGCTGTTTTTCAAGCTTTTCTGGATAAGCTGCAAGTCGGCCAGAAATTCTTCTGCGTTGGCATAGGCGTTGTCCACGGGGGGAGGGGTGGGCAAACAAGCGGAGTCGGCCAAGTTGCGATTGCGCTCCCGCGTTAACTCCAGCCGCCGCTGGATGTAGCTGAGCTTGAGGCGGTAGGGCTCTTGGCGGTATTGCAGCGAAAACGATTCGTAAACCTCAGGCATGAGGCGGTGATCCTGCTCAAGGGCATCCAGCAGTTGGCTGTCCACATCCCCCCAGTGCAGGGAAATGCTCAGGGTTTTGGTGAGAGCCTTCACCGATTCGATGTACTTGCCCAGGATGAGGTTGCGCTGATAGCGAGCCGTTTGCCAGGTAACATCGGCGGTGACGGAAGGGTTGCCATCCCGATCCCCGCCTACCCACGAGCCGAAGTTGCAAAATCCTGCCGGCGGTGGCTCGACGCTGGGAAAAGCTTTTTTCAGGCTGCGGCTGAGGTACTCGTGCAGCAGGGGGATGGCCTGAAACAACACCTCTTCAAAATAGTGCAAAGTGTAATCGACTTCGTTCAAAACAGTCGGCTTGGACTGATGCAACTCGTCGGTGCGCCACCAAAGCAAAACTTCTTCCGCCATCTGTTCTTTTATCATCTGGGCCTGCAAAGGCTGGGTTTGTTCTGCCCAATCCAGTTGGCCGAGCAAGCGAGAGAAAGCTCGTTGCTTCTCGCGAATGGTGTGGCGGACGATCTCGGTGGGGTGGGCGGTAAAAACCATGCGAATGTGCAACTGCTCCAGCAATCTGCGCAGTAGGCCCGGCGGCACCCCTTGAGCCCGCAGGTAAGGGAACAGCCGTTCAAATTTTTCGTTTTCTCGCACGGTACGTTGTTGGCTATCCACCATGCGCATGTCCGAGTCTTCTGCCCGTTCGTAGTGCTGTTCAACAATGTTGATCAACTGGAAGAAGAGGGCAAAGGCCCGTGCCGTTTGGATGGTGGCGTCGAGGCTGAGGTACTCGATAATTTGTAGTACCTCTGGGATCGGGTACTCCAGGGCTTGTCCTTCTGGGGAACACATGGAACGCAGTCGCTGCAACAGATCCACCAGAGACTGACCGCACTCCTGCAGGATCACCGATTCCCAGAGTTCTTCCACCAATTGCAGGCGACGGTTCAACAGGTTGTTCCTGCGGTTGAAGGCTTCGTTGACTTGAAGGGAATGGGCCAAGGGATCCCGTTCCCCAAACAGGGATGCCTCCTTCAGCCCGTTGGCAGAACCCGCTGCCCCCTCTGCAGCGGTCAGGTGGGGGGAAGAGGTCATGAAGGCAGCTCCTAGAATAACCATCCCAATATTAGAGCCTGTTTGTCGAAACGGCAGATGTAGCAGGTATCACGCTCAGATTGCGGTCTTCTCCGCGTCGGATTTTGTAGTTGAGCCTACAAATTGCAAGAAAAAAGTGTTTTACCTTGCCGCAATACCGGTCTAACGCCTTGTTGACAGGAGTTCTGGTGGCTGCCACCCTGTTTATCAACGCACATCTGCTGGATCCCGACCAGGGATTGGACGAGATCGGGCAACTGGGTTTTCACGTCGGTGGGGGATTTTTGTCTGCCGGCGGATGAGGCGGGGATCCGCTCAGGGGTGACCACGGTGGTGGAGGCGGGGATCACCTTCCCGGCGTTTTGTGCAACGGTGGTGTCAACTGCCCAGACGCGGGCTTATGCTTTCATCGATCCCTCTCTCCTCTACATCGCCACTTCGGATTTCATCGCCCATCGCCTCAGGCTGGCTGTGGATTGGAAAAATCAAGATCTGGATCGGGCCAGAGCAGTGATCGAGACCCATCGCCAGGTGGTGGTTGGCCGCAAGGCTCGTCCCACCCTCAAGCTGGGAGAGAGGGAATCACCCACGCTCACTTCCGCTCTGATTCTTGGCGAAGAATATGCCTGCCGATCATGATTCATCTGGGCCGCTTCCCGATGGATGAGGTGTTGGATCCCTTCGATTTGTTGGATCGCCTGCGTTCGGGAGAGATTGTCAGCAACGAACAAAAGGCCCGCGCCCGCGACTACGCATTGCAGGTGGTAGAGCTAGAATCCAAGGCAATTGCAGCTTTCAACCGCAAGCTGGCAGCCTTGTCACCGGCTTGAGCCGCTCTGGAGCGGATGCCCATTTTATGATTTCGGATCAGCAGTGGATGGAACGGTGTCTATCCCTGGCCCGTTCCACACCTCAGCGTCCCTCTCCCAATCCGCGGGTGAGTTGCGTGATCGTGCAGGGGGATCGGGTGGTGGGGGAAGGCGTTCATCCGGGGGCAGGGCAGCCCCATGCGGAGGTGTTGGCTCTGCAACAGGCGGGATCCCTGGCCAGAGGGGCAACGCTCTACGTCAACCTGGAGCCCTGCAACCACTATGGCCGTACCCCTCCCTGTACCGAGGCCATCCTAGCTGCCGGGATCCGGCGGGTGGTGGTGGGGATGCAGGATCCCAATCCCTTGGTGGCTGGCAAAGGGATCCGCCGCCTGCAGGAGGCGGGGATCGACGTGACGGTGGGAGTGCTGGAGCGGGAGTGCCAGGAGCTGAACGAGGGGTTTGCCTTCGCCATTGTGCGGCAACAGTGTTTCGGCCTGCTGAAATACGCCATGACCCTGGATGGCAAGAGCGCCGCCGCCACCGGCCACAGCCGCTGGATCAGCAACTCTCCGGCGCGGCAGTGGGTACACCAACAGCGGGCCTGGCATGATGCCGTCATCGTTGGATCCCGAACCGTTTGGCAGGATAACCCGCGCCTCACCTGTCGCCTGGCGGAGTTGCAGGGATCCCAGCCGTTGCGGGTGGTCCTCAGCCGTTCCCTGAACCTACCTCCCGTCGCCCATCTGTGGCAGGTGGAAGAAGCGCCGACGTTGGTGATCACAGAAGCTGTGGCAACCCATCCTTTGTGGGGATCCCTGGCCAAGCAGGGGGTGGAGCTGCTGCATCTGCCCCAAGTAACCCCCTCGCGGGCGGCACAGGTGCTCTTTCAGCGGGGGTGTCTGAGTGCCCTCTGGGAATGCGGGGGCACGCTGGCCTGGGCAGCCCTCAAAGATGGGGCGATCCAGAAAGTAGCCGCCTTCATCGCTCCCAAGATCCTGGGGGGAGCCGATGCGCCAACCCCGGTAGCAGGCGAGGGGATCCCTGATGTCAACCAAAGCTGGCAACTGGTGGAGCCGCGGCTGGAGACCTTGGGGGATAACTGGCTAATTACCGGAAAGATCTCCTCTTCAGTTGGCCGCAGTGACTTACTACAGTAACCAGCTTTCAATTGCCATGAGGTTTCTGAACGAACAGGCTGCTGTCTTTTCAATGTAAATGGATATACTCATCAGAAAAACACAACATTTCTGCACAATAGGGTTCAGAATTGAGCTAAATTGTGCTAAGCTAGTCGGCGTTCTGGGGAGTCAATAACATTTGGGTAAGGTTAGCAAAATCAAGCTATAGGAATCTATCAAGATTCTTCTGAGGTGAGCCTTGTAAACGGCAACGACCTTGTTCAGCCCTTCTTTGCTTGCCCAGTGAGCAGTTTGAAAGCTCTCCTGTCCCGTTTTCAGGTGCAAATCCCAGGATAAGGAAGGGCATTGTGTTGAATCTTTTTGCCAGCCTGCTGTTTGCATCCGCTTTCATCAGCCCCTCGGGAAACGTTGTTATCGAAGGGGATTCGGGGGAATGGGTTTTCGCCGATCATCAAGCTCTGGAAGGGCTTACTCTAACCCTTCTCATACGGCCTGGAGAGAGCTTGGCCTCTTGGAGAGAAATGCTCTCCGTCATGGACGTTCATGTCGAGGGATCGCCGCGCTTTCTTGCCAACCACATGCGGGACAACCTCCTGGCCAACTGTCCCCAAACGACTTGGGAGTTCCATCGGGAGAGCGAAGAAGATGTGCTCTACGAGTTTCGCAGTGCTGGCTGTCGTGGAACGGTGAGTGGAGTTGAGGAACATGAGATTGGCCGGATCACCCGAGGCCCAAGCGGCAGTGTGCGCATTGCCTATGCCGCAAAGCCAGAGATGACGTCCGAAGTGCGAAGCCGCTGGCTGAACTTACTGGGCAGCGAGGTGGGGACAGCTCAGGGTTTTCCCATTCGCAACCTCGGCGGGGCGATTGCACAGCCTTCTTCCCCGGTTTCGGAAGCCCCAACCGCAGAGCGGCAGATCGCCCGGTGGCTGCAGGAAGCAACCGATGCCCTGAAGCAGCAGGAAGATTTGCTGGCCGAGCTGGATCGCCTGGGTCAGGCTGCGCAGGCGGATGCCCGTGCCTACAGCGGAGAGATCCCCAAAGGGGCGGGGCTAAGGACAATCGGCCTGTACCGAGGTCGGGGGGACGGCAGCCCTGGCGAGGCCACAACCGAGTTCAAGACCACTGACACCTTGATCTGGGCCATCTTGCCGGTGGGCAACCTTCCTGTCAACGCCAAGGTGGAGATACTCTGGTACTACGAGGGCGGAGAAGCCGGGGGCGAGCAACTGATCCGCAGGCTAGATGTTCCCTGGGATCCCTTGGCCGATACCGTGCGAGGCTTTCTGAGCTTCAGCCAACCCTACACCGGCCGCTACCGCGTCGAGATTCATGTCAACGGCGAGAAGGTGGGAGTTGGCCGCTTCACAATCCAATAGTCTCCTGCAAGAAGTACCCCTCCTACGGGGTTACACAGGCTTGGGGGTGGACAATCTCCATCACCAACTCCGACGGGGTGAAGACTGTTGTGCTGGGATCCAGAGGGGGGCTTGCTACCCTCGACGAGTTCTGCATATGGGCCTGACTTTGAGGTTGTAGATAAGGCTGGTGCGGTATTGCAACAGCAAATTGCGCAGATAAAGGGGCAAGTTGCGTCGGTAGAGGGAGCGGGTTTTGCGGTAGATAGACTTGCTGCGCCGGTTAATTGCTTGGCTGCGCCGCTGCAAAGAGGTTTGGAGTGGACGTTGGAGTGCCAGGGATCCGGGCACACGCATCAACCTTGGCCGTACCATATCCCCCCTCGAGAGCGGCGTTGAAAGTTGGATCCAGTGTAGGGGATCCTCAGGGGAGCAGCCGCCAGCGGGTCAGCCTATTCTGCAGGCGGTCTGCCCAGCTTGCCGAGATCCCGGCAAAAGCTTCATCCCTCTCCAGATCTTGCAGCAACTGCCGACCCAGAGGTGCCAGACGATACCGATCCGTGATCCCCTGCCCATCCACTTCCCGTCGCAACAGCCCTACCTGAATCAGCCACATCAGCTCCTGATCCACCCGCATTTCCGATAACGGGCGTCGGCTGTAGCCCGCTTGAACGCCGGCCCAACCTGCAATCTTCGCTGGTGGGATCCCTTTTGTGCTCATGGCCTGCAGCAAGGGCAACCGAAAAGGGCTGCAAATCCAGGCACGCCAAGCCCTTCTGTACACTGACTCAGAGTCATGGAGCATGAGGGACAAGGGGAGTCCTTATGTTCTTATTCAATTCTGTCAATGGCCGTTGAGCAGCAGGCTTGTTACAATAAATTACGATATGTTGATCATCCTTGCCATTGTTGTCCTCCTGGGATTCTGGGCGCTGCGCTTGATGGAGCAGGCTTTTCAGAGTCAGGAGTTCTCGCGCATGTTGGCAGGGACACTGGTGGCTGTGGCTGCCGGCGGCGTCTTGACCTGTTACTTTCTGATGAGCGATACCCTTCAGATGTTGTTTCATCTGCAAGCGCAACCTTCCTCCCCTTACTCTTACTCTCAAGATCTGCTCTCCGATTTGAGCTGGCTTGATCAGTAAATGGGCGGTCATGAGCTACACCAATGCAGTAGCTCCGCTAGCGAGGTTGTGACGCAGCTTTTATAGTCGTTTTAAGCCGGAATGAAACATTTCCATCTAGCTCCCCTCTCTTGCTGGGGGTAGGGCGGCAGCGGAGAACGCTTAGGGAGTGTTTCAATCTAGTTTGAAATGGAAGGCCAAAGTATCTGGGGTTATGGCATCCTCCTGCATCCGCAAGGATGGAGTAGCAAGACCTGCCGCCCGCTTGCTAACAGTGAGCGGGAGAAATCCTGCAAGCTGTGAAAAAATCCGTTGACTTGAGCCGTGGGAAGAATGTCAATGGGCCAATTGGGTTGCCAGCCAGGCTCGGATGCTTCGGATCATTTGGTGGTTGGGGGCCAGTAGGTTCTGGTAGATCAACTGTCCAAAAGCATCGATGGGGCTGAACTCCTCCCCGACTTGGAAAGGATAGCTAAAACCCAGTGGAGTGAGGTGATCCCCCTCGAGATGCTGCCACTCGGTATAGCCTTGATACTTGCGGCAAAGCTGTTGGTAGAGCAGAGGAATGTCGTCAATATCATCCTGTCGAAATTCTACGAGCAGGTTGTTTCTAACCGGATACTGCTCCTCAATTAAGCGGTTGGTTTCTGTCGGGGAAGGCTCGAACTCCAACCACAGGTTCACAGGCGGCGAGGAGGATCCCATCCACATCCGCCACAGATCGGCAAGCTGTTGTTGAGGCCAAGCTTGGGCCAACAGCCGCAGCAATGGCAAAGCCCGATCTAGCCCGGCATTGCTGTAGGCCAGGAAAATATTGCCTCGCCGCTGGGATCCCAGAGAAGGAACGGCCAGACAAGAGAGGATCTGCAACTTACAGCCCAGGCTATGACCCAAACCAAACAGGGGCAACTCCAGCAAACCCTTGCTTTGCAGGCTTCTGTGCAAAGATTGGGCTGCGTTGAGCGCCAGTTGGGCGTGATCGATATCGGTGGTGTAGGGGGTGGCAACAACGGCCATGCCCATACGGGCCAGTTCTTCCAGCAGGCGGCTGTAGAACACTTGCGGGGCAGCTCCCACAAAAGCTCCACCCAGAAAGTGAACGACAGCGCGGGGTTGAGGGGGCAGAAGAAACCAAGTGTGCCCATCGGTTTGCCAAGTTGGTGCCATGGTGTTGCAACCTCGCCTGCGAGTTTGTTGAAGCTTTCCCCATAACCCAGCGCTCGGCAGATCCCACTTTGCCCACTTTACGCCGGTTCCCCGCGCTGGCCAGCCCCTGGAACTCATCCTAATGGACATCTTGCCCAGACATGGGGATCCCCAGTTAACTTCTGATGCAGCAGGCAAAACTGATACATTTACGCTGAACACTGCTGAGCATTACTGCTCAACGGTGAAGCGATAGCATTCTGTCCGTCTCCGAACAGAAAGGCGGTATCCCGCAAAGCTCTGAGCATAACACCCAGAGCGCCTTGCCAATCTCGTGGTAGCCTATGGTTGCACTTTGGGCATCTAAACACCTTTGCGCCACCCAACTTAGTGTGGATGTGCCCGCACTTGGTACAGGTTTTGCTGGTGTACGCTTCCGATACTTCCACGACGACCACGTTTTTCTT
>NZ_JANSIG010000018.1:0-41074 GCF_047461975.1 Synechococcus sp. R55.3
CATCTAAAAAAACCAACTTCATCCTCTTTCCTCTATAAATTACTCTCTCTATCCTAACATAAGATCAACACGACCTAAGACAGACTATAGCGCTCTGCGCCGCCGCAGGCGTCCGCGAAAGCGTCACGTAGCGATGAAGTAAAAGCCGCCCTTAAGGGCAGGGCTTGCAACCCAGTTTTCTTGGTCAGGGGTTCTAAACTGGTGGCTCCAGAGTTCATTGCCGATGGCATCGTAAAGGCGCACAAAGGCATCGCTAGGCAACTGACCCGGTCTGCTCGGGAAGAGTTCCACTCGCCGCAGGCACCCAAAAGAGCCGAGCTGGCAAAAGCCAGCCCTAGAGAGACAACCCTCTCCAGCGGTCGCTTCCTGTTCATATGCGTACGGCACCCTGACGGGAAAGGACTCCGTCCCGCTACCGCGATCGGCGCTTCTTGACAAGGGGGCACCGCCTAGAAGTTAGCACGGGATAACTGACGGGATAACTGTTGGATGATTCTCCAACGGCAGGACTGTCCTCTGGCTGGGAACCTTCCTTTAGGCGACTTGGGGTACGGGCTCAGGGTTGGGCAGCAGGCCAGCTAGGCGCGGGGAAAAACGCAGTGCTGCCTGCACAAAGGCTTGAAACAGACGGAAGTGCTCGGCTTCTTCAAAGGTGAACTCGGGGTGCCACTGCACGGCAACAGCCCAGGGGTGGGTTTCGTGTTCAATGGCCTCGATCAGCTCATCTCGAGAACGGGCAGCCAAACGCCAACCTGAGGGCACATCGCGGATGGCCTGATGGTGCCAAGAGACCACAGAGATTTCTTCTGCGCCGACGATTTGGTGTAGCCGTGTGGAGCGGATCAGGCTGACATTGTGGCGAATGGGCTTGCGATCAGCGGGGTTGAAGTGATCCAGCTCGTCGTACACATCAGGCACATGGGGGATCAGCTTGCCGCCACTGACCACATTTAACAATTGCATCCCCCGGCAAATGCCTAAAACAGGGATCCCCTGGGCCAGCACGGCCTGAGCCAAGGCCACCTCAAATCGATCCCGCTCCGCGTTCACATAGCGCACCTGGGGATGTTGCGGATCTTCTCCGTAGGTGCTGGGGCAGAGGTCGCCGCCACCGGTCAACACCAGGCCATCCACCCAAGACAGCAAATCCTGAGGCTCACTTTCGCCTGGGGGAAAAAGAACGGGGATCCCTCCGGCAGCGCGAATGGCGTCCACATAGCGTCCCGGCGCTACGAAGTCTCCTTCGTCATTGCGGTTGCGAGTGGTAACGCCGATGAGCGGTCGATTTGAAAAAGGGGATGTCCGATTCATCCTTCTACGATAGCCTCATTTCCCAATGTTGATGGTGCTATGCCTACGGCAGAGGAACCGCACCACTGTCCTGAGCAGAAAAATCCAAAGTTTTCCCCCGCGATAGGAGTTGAATCTCGCTGTTGCGCAACGCTAACGCAAAGGGATCCCAGAAATCGCCGAAGCCATTAACCTTTCCCAAGGAAGTAGCGGCGGCTGATCCCTTGGGCCAGCAAGACGAACAACACCAGGGATCCCTGAATCACACCGGCCAAAGAAGACTCCAATTGCAAAGAGAGAGGCAGTTGCAAGCTGCCGATGTTAAGACTGCTGAAGAAAAAGGCAATCGGCAAAATCAGCAGGGGGTTAAAGCCTGCCAGCATCACCACCAACAAGGCCAGAAAGCCCAAATTGCTGGAGATATTGGGGATGAGGCGATGGAACAGAGCCAACACCTGCAAGGCGCCCGCCAGCCCTGCTAAGCCCCCACAGCAGGCAAATGCCATGAGCAACCTGCGGGTAGCCGGGATCCCCAACCGGAAAGCAGCTACAGGGTTTTTCCCCACCGCCCGCAACTGCAGGCCGAAGCGAGTGTTGCCCACCACCAGCACCGTCAGGGCCAAAGCCAACAGGGCCAGCAGCAACGCCACCGGACTGGCCTCTGACCGCCCCCAGGTGGGCAACCACAGACGGGGATCCAACACTTCCGTCCCGCTCATGGAAGCCACCCCCGGCCTTTTCCAAGGGCCGAAGATCAGGTAGAGCACCCAACCTTGGGCAACAAAATTCAGCCCCAGCCCAGCGAAGATCTCGTTGACCCGCCCCCACACATTCAGGATCCCAGCCAACAGGCCCCAGCCCGCCCCCCCCAGGATCCCGGCCAAAAGCGCCAAGGTAATGGCCAGTGGCGGCGGCAACCATCCCGCTTCCAGACGCACCAGAAACGTGGCCGCAATTGCCCCGACCACCATTTGCCCTTCGATGCCCAAGTTGTAGAGACCGGCAACAAACGTAAACACCAGCCCACAGCAGCAGAGGACAAGGGGAGCCAGCGTTGCCAAAACCCGGCCAAACTGAGCTTCAGTGCCGAAGGCCCCCTGCCACATGCTGGCCGCTACCTGGAGAGGGGAAGCCCCCGCCAGCAGGATCACCCCCGCCACAAATAGCAGCGCTGCCAGCCAAGCCAATCCCTGGATTACCCAGGTACGCTCTAGAGACACCCACGACCGGCCCGATTCCGCTATTCCCGCCATGCTTTAACACTTCCTAGGATTCTTAAACTTAAGATTTTTAAACTCAAAGAGGCTCCCCGCTGCCCTGCTCCAAGAGGGGATCCAAACGGCGCACCAGTTGCCAGCCCTCCACCTCCGCCAGAGGTTGTAACCCCAAATCCCGGATCTCCACCTGTTCTGCCTGCACCGGAGATACCCAAAGGTAGTCTCCATGCTCCCCTCGTCGCAGAGCCTGATCATCCACCCATCTCCCCGGATTAGGGGTATAAAAAGCGATGGCCTGGGCCTGACAGACATCCGGCAAGCCGCTGCGGCCAATATCCACCACCGTCTCCCCAGCCTCTGTCGAGGACTCCGTCCCGCTAACGCGAACGGACGGGGGCAGCATCTGGCTCCAATCCATGCGGGCAAAAGCAGGGCTGAAGTTGCCGAAATCAGGCCGCAAGACGATGGTGATCATAGCGAGGATCCCGGCCAACAAGAGGGTTCCCACCCACAGACTGCCGGCACAGCGCAACACCCGCCACCAACTGCAGATCCCCGGCAGCAAGAGGTACAAAAGACCCATCGCCACCAGCGGCCAAGCGTGGGATTGCAGAAGCTCCAGACCGTCTACGCCCAGCCGGACGGCCACCCCCAAACCCAACAGCAGCAGCCCCACCGCTGCCAGGCCCCAAGAGATCACCTGAGCCAGACGGGGCTTTAAGTGCTCCGCACCGCTGACGCGACCCCGCATAGCCAACGCTTGATCCAAGGCTACCCCGGCCAAGAGAGCCAGCCAGGGGTAAAGCTGCACGGTGTAGTAGGGGGTTTTGGTGGGATAAAGCTGCAACAACAACAACAGCAGCAGGGGGAAAGACCAGATCAGCAGCGTGGATCCCGGCTGTTGGCGCACCAGGAGAAAGCCTCCCACCGGGGCCAAAACCGTCCACGGGAAGCCATGAACGGGAATGTGCCAAAAGTAGTACCAGCCGGTGGCATCGGCATGGAAGGGCTCCTGCCCCAGATCCCACACCTTCCCCACCAGGGTGGTCAGCACCTGTGGGCCATACACCTGCATGGCCAGACCCAGCCAGAGGCCGAACATCCCCAAGCCCAGCCCAAGCGCCAGCCAGAATTGAGCCGATCCCAGCCACTGTCGCCGGTGCTGTGCCAGGTAGGGGATCAAAGCCGCCCCCGGCAGCAGGATCATGGCGCTTTTCATCAACAGGCCCAGCCCAAAGGCTACCCCGGTCAGCCAAAACCAAACCTTGTGGCCGTGGATGCCGTTAATCAGCCCCAGGATCCCCAGCAGCTCCAGAAAGGTGAGAGGTACATCCTGCCCCACCAGCCGCCCCTGCTGCACCCAGAGGTAGCACAAGGGCAAAATTGCCATCCCCAAAAGGACCGCCCGCATTGGCAAAAAAGGTCGCCCAATCCAGCCCACCAGGGGAATGGAGAGCAGAGCAGCGAGGATCCCCGGCAGCCGCGCCGCCCACTCATTCACCCCGTATAGGGCAAAACTGAAGGCCACGCTCCAGGTGAGCAGAGGGGGTTTCTCGAAAAAGGGCTCTCCCAAAAAAGTGGGCCCCAGCCAATCCCCTCTCCGCAGCAGCTCGCGGGCCATCTGGGCGTAAAAGCTCTCGTCGCAGCCGGCCAAACTGGGATCCGCCCCCGAGAGCACAAACAGGGGCACCGCCAAGCCCATCATCAGCAGGCTGAGGCCCCAAAAGGGCAGCAGATGAGGATTGCGGCGAAACCGGACAAAGGAGCTGGATCCCAGAGATCCCCTGGGGGGAGAAAAGCCTGGGCTGTTGTGACTACGCAACGCTGACGCGAAGAGGTGACTCAAAGGACGCATGGGACAAGGGAACGACAACAAGCAGCAGCCCTGCCCCAGCTTAAACTCTGCCGTGAGGGATCCGGTCTCCTCTCTTCAAGGAAGTTCCACGGATCCCTGTTCCTCCTGCACGGCGGCTAGCCCCTGAAACCACCCAAAAAATTGGTCGGCATAGGGTTGCAGAGCCGGTTCGAGAAAGTAGAAGTTCTCCCCTCGATCGGTGAACTCCCAGAACGAGGACTCCGTCCGAGTAGCGATAACAGCCGTGGTGGACTGTAGCTCTTGCCGGATGCTCTGTAGGCGCGCCAGGGGCTCGTGCTGCATATCCCAATAGATCAGCTTGGCCAAATCCTCCCGCCCACACCTGAGGAAATAGGCTGCCACCCGCACCTGGGTTTTGCGGATCCCACGCAGGGTAGTTTCCTGTTGCTCGCTTAAGGACTCCGTCCCGCTGACGCGAACGGGGTCTTGATCCAGGCGTAACAAGGCTTGCACAATGGCTTCCGTTGTTTCAGAGCCCAGAGCACAGCTCGACTGGGCCAACATTCCCAAATCGAAGCCAAAGGTTTCGGACAAGAAAAAGAGGCCCGCTCTGTAGGCAATCAGGCTGTAATAGCGAAAGTAGCCAACAATCTGCAAGACCAGAGCCGAATGGCGCTGTTGCAGGGCTGCCTCGGCCAACAAACGGTATTGCTTGAGCAGGTTGTAGCCGCTGCGGATGTCTCGCGCGTTGATGACGGCCCGCAGATAGGTATTGAAAAACTTGATCACCCACCCCGCTACCGTGAGTTGTTGGGTTTCCAGGGCGCGGATCCCCAGTTCCCGGCTGTGAATGGCCACCAGGGTGCTTGCCTGGCGCATGCCGTTTAGCCCCTCGGCAAACAAGGCTTGATACTGCCGCAGTATCTTCAGCTCCAGCCAGGATCCCTCTGCCTCAATCTGGCTCAAGAGTCCCTTATCCACCGAAGCAAAGTCTGGATCCCGCCGCAGAGCCGGGGTAAAGAGAAACCAGGCAGGGGGCAGTTGTGCTTTGTGAGCAGCATAGAAGACCCACAGAGACTTCAAGCTGTCCAAGGCTTCCAGGAGAATGCTCCCCTCCTGCTGACGGAGAGCACTGGTGGCGATGCTTTTGATTTCATCCAGAGCCGAGAGGCAGCGCTGATGAGCTGGCGAGCATTCGCCCATTGGAGAGTGCTGCTCTGTTGCTATGCCTACGGCACCCTGTATTCCTGCGCATCGCTGTTGCTGCACAACGTTGTCGTGACGAGGCCGCAGTTGCAGTGAACAACGGGAGAAATAGCCCCTCTTGGATCCGGAGTCCGATCCTGATCTCCTGGAAGCAAGGGATCCCAGGATGGCCTGCCGCACTTGCTGCTCAATGCGATGGATAATCGAAGCCGGCTGCAAAAAGTGAAACACGAAGCGAAAGTAGGGGATCAGCATCAAAAACGAAGCTGTGCCCAGCAGCAGATTCAGCCCGACGAGCAACCCTGGAGGGTGTTGCTCCGCAACGCCAACACGAACGTAAAAGCCCAGGGCTGCCGAACTCCACAAACTGACCACATTGGCCAGAATCAGGAAAAAGAAGAGGTAGAAATTGACTTTCTCGCGCAAAAACAGCTCCGTGACCTTGGGGGTGAAGCGATCCGCGCTCAACTGCACCACAATGGCCACCACCGAGAGGGTAAAGCCCAGCACCCCCGACAACACCTGAGCCAAGGTGGTTACAAATTCCTGCAAAGCTTCTGTATCCTGCGTGGATCCCGCCCGAACCAGGTTCAACCCGCTCTGGATCCAGCGGTGCCCACCCCAAGCCCAAAGCAAACCTGCCCCCACCACTGCAGCACTCCAGGGCAGAAAGCGGGGGCGACGCCCAACAAAGCCTGGATCTGTGTGTCTCTCTTTCACAATGGCCCTTCTCAGAGAGGGGGTGCCTCAATACTCGCTTAGAAGAGCTTCCACAAACTCGTAGCTGGAAAAAGGCCGCAGATCTTCTAGCCCCTCTCCGGCGCCGATAAAGCGGATGGGTAGGTTCATCTGCTGCGTAATGGCCAGGGCAATCCCCCCCTTGGCGGTGCTATCCAGCTTGGTCAGGATCACGCCGCTCAACTTGGCAGCCTCGGCAAATACCTCGGCTTGGCGCAACCCGTTTTGCCCTTGGGTGGCATCCAGCACCAGAAGGCTTTCTACCTTGGCTTCGGGAGCTTTTTTATCGACGATGCGGCGGATCTTGGCCAGCTCGTCCATCAGGTTTTTCTTGTTTTGCAGACGGCCTGCCGTGTCCACCAACAGCAGCTCTGTGCCCCTGGCCTTGGCGGCTGTGATGGCGTCAAAGACCACTGCTGCCGGATCGGCATTGGGAGAGGGATTGGCGATCACCTCTACCCCTGCTCGCTCTGCCCAAACCTTGAGCTGCTCCACAGCAGCAGCCCGAAACGTATCAGCAGCAGCAATCAGACAGCGGTACCCAGACTCGCGGGCAACATGGGCAATTTTGCCAATGGTGGTGGTCTTGCCCGCCCCATTCACCCCGACAATCAACCAAATGTTGAGCGTGTCCCGTTGCGGCGCAAAGGTGGGATCCCCCACCGTCAACATCTGCCGCATCTGCTGCTTGAGGTATTTGACGGCCTCCTCTGGGGGCACCACCTCCTCTCGCATACGCTTTTGTAGGGCTTGGATGATCCGCTCGGTGGCGTCGATCCCCACATCGGCCTGCAGCAACAGGGCCTCAATTTCTTCCACAGCCTTCTGATCCAGGGGGCCGCGGCCTACCAGCGCTTTCAACTGGTTGATCAGGTTAAGGCGAGTTTTGCCCAAGCCTCGCCGCAGCTTTTGCAGCCAGGAGATTTCCTCAACGGAGATCTCTTCCGGTTTGCGCCCTTGGGCCGCCAGGATCTCGGCTGACCAGCGGAAGCCCTCATCGAAGACCAGCTCTTCCGGCCCAGTCTCTGGAGAAGGAGCAACCGCTGCAGTCGCCGCCTCGGGTTTGGGCTCGTCCACAGCGCTGGCTTGCAGGGCTTGGAGACGCTCAGCAGCGCGGGGAGCCAGATCGAAAAATGAGAGAGCTGCCGCCGACTGCCCAGAGGGCGATTCTGGAGAAATGGGTTCTTCTGTTGAAATGGGGGGCTGGGCAGGTTCGCGGGGTTCTGCTTGCGCAAGCGGGACGGATTCCTCAGTCGAGGCCGGTGGCTGTGGCTGGACGGATTCTGCAGGGATCCCTTCCGCTGGCGCAGGTGGGACAGAGTCCTGGGTTGCCGGTGGGGCTTGGGCAGCAGCACGGGCCTTCAGGTTGGCATAGGCGGCTTTGGCGAAGGCCAAATAGTCTTCCGGGGAGATCTCCGCCGGTTCCGGGGCCGGTGGCGAAGGCTCTGCTTCACCAGAAGAGTCGGTAGAGTCGGTATAGCGGCGGCGAAACCAATCGAAGGCCATAATCCCATCTCCAGCCTGGCTGCTCTTTATCCAGTTTGACAGAGCAGCCCCTTTTCTAGAGCGCAGCCTCAAGAAGCTCATCCACGCTCAACAGGGATCCCCGACCTTCGCGTTAGCGGGACAAAGTCCTTTCCAGCGTCTCCACCCGCACAAACCCAATCACCTGCAATTGGTCAGGCTCTATCTCCAGGCTGAGCACCCGCACCAGAATCCCGCTCTCTTCCAGCTCTTGCAGGTCAAACACCTCATTGAGCCCGCCCAAAAACGCTGCTGAGATCTCATCAGGAACCCGTACAGAACCGATCACAAACTCCGGATTCTCCAGCTTTAGGCTGCGCCCTTCCTCCATGCGGATCCCAGCGTTGAACACCACCTCCACTGCTCGCGTTGGCTGGACGGAGTCCTTCTGCTCGGTACCGCCGTCTTCCTCCACCAAAAGGGCAGAGAGCTGAATGCGGTTGGGATCCAAAAACTCGACGCGGGGCTGACGCAGATCGAAACGGCGAGCTTCCCTTCCCGCTCCCCCAAAAGGCAGATCGGCCCGGAGATCCTGAAACTGGCGGAGCACCTCTGGCATGTTGAGGGCAGCATTCAAGTCCTCTTCTCGCACCACCACCCGCACCGCAGCTTGCAGAGGTCGCGTCAGGCGCAAGGGAGCCCCCTGGAAAAAAGAGGGGTCAATTGCCACCGGATCGGTTTCCAGCTCCAGAAGCTCGATGCGGGGAAAGGGCGCTCGATAGAGCCCGCGACCGGCGATCAGCAGGCGATCCGCTTGGCCATTCAGCAGCCGGTAATTGGGCTGGCTTTGGATGCGCACCTCCAAAACCTCTGCCCGATCCAACTGATCCAACAGAAGCTGCCGCGCCGTCTGATCCGCCAGATAGCCCGCTCCTCCTCCCAAGCCCGCCAACAGCCCCAAGAGAACTGCCAGGATCTCCATGATCACTAACCGGATGTGCCCCAACCCAGGTTAGCAAGGGGATCCCTGGCCCACCTTGGGGATCCGGGCTAGCGCATCACCTTGAGGGGGCTGGCCTCAATGGGGCGATTGCCCATAAAGGTTTTGGCAATTTTCAGGCCATCAGCCATTATCGGGCGATTGAGCGTGGGATCATGGATGAATTTGGCCCCAGAGGCAACCGTTGGGCGTCCCTCGCCCCAGGTGTCCACGACTTTGAGAGTTGCAGCAGTAACTGGACGTCCGTCGGCATAGTAATCCACCACTTTCAGGGTCGAAGCCCCGACCGGACGATGATCAATCCCAATTTCGCTGAACTTGACAGGGCTGGGAAACACCGGTGGGCCGGATTTCTCCTCCAGCAGTACCGGCATCTGAGCAGCCCCAGAGGCTCCATCAGCAGGCAGGGGAGCCAGGTTTAGAGCATTACCCGTTTGCGTTGGCGGAAGAGCGTCCTTTCCCACAGAAGAAGCTTCTTGCTCTGGAAGCGTGCTGGAACGACCATTTGGAACGGCCATAAGAATCTCCTGAGTTGATAGAGGTGATGAACAAAACAGGACGGGAAAGGGCAGCAAGCTAGATCCAGTGGAGCGCTGCGGAAGAGGCATACCGTTGGCAAGGCTAAAGGTCGGCCTCCCCCAGTTCAAATGGGCCCAAATCTAAAGATATTCTAAACCAACTCTTCACTTCAGCCACTCCCTGGCAAAACCCAAAACGGACGGTACACTAAAGCTGGAGTGAGCTAGCAAGGTCTATGGCAGGGATCCCCTATTCCTATTGGCGCTGGGCAAGGTGGCCGGCACCGGCTCTGTGGGCGTTGCTGCTTTGGTTTGCTCCTGCAGCTCGAGCTTCTACCCTGGACGCGCCCCCATTTGACCTGAATGTTGTCCGCTCCCGTTCTCTGCCGTGGAGACATCCTCTTCTTGTTCCCGAGCAGAAGGATCCCATCCCATCCGCTCGCGTTGGCGAGACGGAGTCCTGGGCTGAAGTCGAGGTGACAGAGCCTCCTTTCCTAGAGTTCACCCTTGAAGAAAGCAACGCAGCTGTTGCCCTATTCGGCTGTGATTGCCCGGCCCACCTCAACCAGTTGCGGAGACTACGCGGTCTGCCTTTGCTGTGAAGCACAGCTCCACCAGTAGCCATCCCCGACCAAGAAACACAGGAAGTCATCAAGGCCAAAGATTGGGAGCGAGAGCCATTTCAGCCGGCCTTGGGCAGAAGGGATCCCTCTGTGCCGAGTTAGGGCAGGACAGGGAGTAGCGGCAGGATCTCAATCTCGGTGCGTTGGGTTTGTTCGGGGGATCCGGAGGGCCAAATGGAGCCGCCGGAGCCGTGGAGTGGAACGGTCTGACCGGCTGGGCTGACCATGCCGTGCTGAATGATGAGCTGGTTGAGGCGGGCAATGCGCTCCGAGACGGGGGGATGGGTGCGCAGGAACTCTGGCACAGATCCGCGGGATTGCAACTTGGCCAAAAATTGCGGCATGCCCTGCGGGTCAAACCCGGCGCGATAGGCTGCCCCCAGACCTTTTTCATCGGCGATAAACTCGTTTTCACGGCTCTGCGGGCGCCGTACTCCCAATTCCAGGGCCAGAGCGGCCAGGGTACTGTCGTTGAGCCCCAACAATTGAGCCCCAAACTGGGCAGTGGCAGCCTGCTGCAGTTGTTGCAGGCCGTGGCGTTCGCCGATGTGGGCCACCTCGTGGGCCAGCACGGCGGCAATCTGGTCGTCGTTGTCGGCGGCTGCGAGGGCACCAGTGGTGATGTAGACAAAGCCTCCCAGTGTGGCAAAGGCGTTGATGTCGGGATCTTCCACCACTTGAAAGGTGTAGGGCAGATGGGGCCGTTCGCTGTGGGCGGCCACCCGTTGGCCAATGCGGTTCACCCGCTCGACCCAGTAGGGATCCGAACTGAGGCGAAGTTGTCCCCGCGCTTTCAGTTGTCGATCGATCTGGCGGCCTAAGCTCACCTCTTGGGCATCGTTCAACTGGCTCACCTGCAGCCACTGAAGGCCATGAATCAGCAAACGGCCCAGATCTTGGGCATGGGCAGGGGATCCCATCCCAGATGCCGCAAGAATGCTGAGTAGGGCAATGGCGACCGGTCTCACCGCGCGAGAACTCCACCCCTTGGAGAGGAGAGGATCCTGTCCTGCTGGCGCGAGCAGCCTGAGGGTGTGGCGAGGTTTCAACATCAGGAATTGGCTCCATCAAGTACCCTCAAGTTAGCGATCCCGAAGCAAGATTGTCCTGCCACCCAAGCGAAACCGCTTTGCTATCAAGGGCAACCGCCGAGAGAGTTTCCCCTGGCTTGGGGGAATGGAATAGGATAGGGCTCTATATTCAGGCAGACGTTTAAGGGCGGTCATGACGGGATCCCCTACATGGAACCCTGAAATCTCCCCATCTCCAGACTCCTGGGCCACGGGCAGCGTTTACTTTCGGTCGGATGCACAAGGGATTCATCTGCACTTGCCCAGCACCTTACCTTGGGAAGAGCTTTGGGAAAACCTGGTTTGGCAGTTGCGCAGCCGCAAACCCTACTGGGCCGGGGTCGCTCCCCTCACCCTCTGGAGCCAGCAGCGAGAGCTGGACATGCCCACCCTACAACTTCTTGCTGCCCTATTGTCTCAGCATGGACTGCAACTGTGGCGCGTTCAAACTCGATCCCGCTCGACAGCGATTGCAGCAGCGACGTTGGGGTATTCTGTGGAGCAATCTTCCCTTTTGGAGGCAGTTCACCCTGCTCCCCCAGACACCACACCTCTGTACCTACGTTCGACAGTGCGCTCTGGCATGTCCGTGCGTCACAGAGGATCCGTATTCCTGTTGGGGGATCTCAACCCCGGCGGCGAGATCGTTGCCGGAGGAGATGTTTGGGTTTGGGGACGCTTGCGCGGCTTGGTTCACGCGGGGGCCAACGGCGACAAGGGGGCTGTAATCTTGGCATTGCAGTTGGAGCCCACTCAGTTGCGCATTGCCAATCAGGTGGCCCGTCCGCCAGAAGGCGGATCCCTGCCCAACACCCCTGAAGTGGTTTACCTACAGGAAGATGTCATCTGCATCGCCAGCCTTCAAGATTTTCTGCGGAGAGGAGTATGAGCCGAGTCATCGTCATGACCTCTGGTAAAGGTGGAGTCGGCAAAACCACCGTGACGGCCAACCTGGGCACTGCCTTGGCGCGCTTGGGTCGCTCGGTGGTGGTGGTGGATGCAGACTTTGGCCTGCGCAACCTGGACTTGCTGCTGGGGCTGGAGAATCGGGTGGTGTACACGGCCCTAGAGGTGATTGCCGGGGAGTGCCGCCTCGAGCAGGCTTTGGTGAAAGACAAGCGCACCCCCCATCTCTCGCTGTTGCCGGCAGCCCAAACCCGCAACAAAACGGCGGTGAATCCGGATCAGATGCGCCAGTTGATCGAGAAGCTGGCCAGCAGCCATGACTACGTGCTGATCGATTGTCCGGCAGGGATCGAACAAGGGTTTCGCAATGCCATTGCCGGGGCCAACGAGGCCATCATCATCACCACCCCAGAAGTGGCAGCGGTGCGGGATGCAGATCGCGTGGTGGGCTTGTTGGAAGCCGCCCAGATTTCATCGACTCAGCTCATTGTCAACCGCCTGCGCCCGGACATGGTGGCAGCCGGCCAGATGATGTCGGTGGAAGATGTGGTGGAGGTGCTGGCCATCCCGTTGGTGGGTATTATTCCAGAAGACCGCGAGGTGATCGTCTCCACCAACAAAGGGGAGCCCCTGGTTCTCTCCGCCAATCCAACTCTGGCTGCTCAGGCCATCCAGCGCATTGCCCGACGGCTAGAAGGGGAAGCGGTGGAGTTTCCCAAGCTGGCCAGCTTGAGCGAGTCTTTTTGGGAGCGGGCCAAACGGTTTTTAAACCAAAAGGTGCTCTGACAACTGTTTTGTCGTTTTTCCCCACTTTATCCAGATTGGAATGGCAATTTTGACCTGTTCACAACTTTCACAACTGAGTAACAAGGCCGGCAAAACCTATGCTCCTCGATTTTTTGGATCAGCTTTTTTCTCGGCACTCCGGCAACAGCCGCCATCAAGCCAAGCAACGGTTAAAGCTGATCTTGGCCCATGACCGCGCTGATCTCACCCCAGCGGCACTGGAATCGATGCGCCTAGAAATTTTGGGGGTGGTGTCGCGCTATGTGGAGCTAGATTCAGAGGGGATGCAGTTTCATTTGGCTACGGAAGGGGGAACGACTGCTCTCATTGCCAATCTGCCCATCCGTCGCGTTAAGCCCTTAGAGACGGGTCTCAGCCACCCGGAAGGCGAGAAAGCCTAGAAGGGGAGATTTTTGGCAGCATGTCGATTTGCTTTCAATTCCCAACAGAGCTGCCCAACGCCAGAGTGGTCGTCAAGCCCGCTCTGTGATACGTTGAGGTAAGTCGTGTGTACTGTAGCGAGAAGCAGGCTGAGTGTAGCTTTTGCAACTTCATGGGGCCGACACACATGAGTTAGCTCTGCGTGTTTGGGCTCATGAACTGCTGACGTGATGGGTAGAGCCCCCTTGACGATTGGAGACTTTTCAGCAGTTTGTATTGGCGTTAGCGTTGCGGAGCAACAACGACGTTAACGATGGCAGCGACGAGATTGTTAGCGTTCAGTAGCTGGAAAGGTAAGGGCTCCGTCCCGCTATTGCGTTCGGTTAAGCCTCAATATGCAAGATTCATTTGAGCTGACGATCCTGTTTACGCTAGCCCTGGTGGCCGGGATCGCTGCTCAGGTGCTGGCTAATGTTGTCAGAGTGCCCAGCATTGTTTTCCTGCTGCTGTTTGGCCTGTTGCTGGGGCCAGATGGTTTGGGCTGGGTTCACCCCCAAGTCATGGGATCCGGGCTGGAGGCGCTGGTGTCGTTGGCGGTGGCCCTGATCTTGTTTGAGGGGGGGCTGAACCTGCGGCTGCAACGCCTCAATCCGGTATCGGATAGCCTGCGCAACTTGGTTTTGTTGGGATCCCTGCTGACCCTAGTGGGGGGAGCGGCAGCAGCTCACTATCTGGGAGAGTTTCCCTGGCGGCTGGCCTTTTTATTTGGATCCCTGGTGGTGGTAACAGGGCCGACGGTGATCAACCCCATCTTGAAGCGGGTACGGGTCGATCCGGCAGTCAGCACGCTCCTGGAGGGAGAAGGGGTGCTGATCGATCCCATCGGGGCCATTCTGGCAGTGGTGGTGCTGCAGGTGGTGCTCTCCGGCCATCCCAGTTTTCTCATGGCCTTGGAACAGTTGTCCAGCCGTCTGGCCATCGGGTCGGCGGTGGGAGCGCTGGGGGGCTGGCTGATGGGATCCTTCCTGCTCTGGTCGCGGCAGTTTTTAACCGAGGAGTTGCGCAACTCGGTGGTGCTGGCAGGGGCGCTGGGGGTGTTTGCCTTGGCCCAGTCGCTGCGATCGGAGGCGGGGCTGATGGCAGTGGTGATGGCGGGCCTGGTGGTGCGGCAGAAGGCGGCCATTGCCGAGCGGGGTGTGCGGCAGTTTCACGGCCAGTTGGTGGTGTTGGCCATCTCGGTGATCTTTATTTTGCTTACCGCCACGCTCTCCCTCAAGGCGGTGTTTGCCCTGGGCTGGGGATCCCTGGCCACAGTGCTGTGCTTGATGCTGGTCATCCGCCCCTTGAGCGTGTGGCTGTGTACCTGGCGCAGCGACCTGAATTGGCGGCAGAAGCTGTTTGTGGCTTGGCTGGCTCCTCGGGGCATTGTGGCGGCTTCGGTGGCGTCCTTGTTTGCCATTTTGCTGACAGAACGCGGCATTACCGGGGGAGATGCCCTCAAGGCGCTGGTGTTTTTGACGATCTCGGTGACGGTGACGGTACAGGGGTTGACGGCAGCCTGGGTGGCCCGCTGGCTGGGTCTGGATCAGGGCAGTTCCACCGTAATCATCGGCGATCATCCCCTCACCAACCAATTGGCCCAGTTGATGCGCTCGCTGAACCAGACAGTCGAGGTGATCCCACTGCTTTCTGGGGCTTCCAAAAATGGGTATGGCAGCTACGAAGCTTCCCATTCAGCGGACGCCAAAGACTCCGTTTCGCAGAAGCGTCGTGCCGCCATCGCGTCAGGGATGCGGAGCAACAGTGGTGCAGAGCAACATGGCAATGGCACCCACAAACCTGACCCGAAGCCAGAGGCTGCCCCCGGATCCCTGCAGGAGGCCGTGCTGAACGAGTCTGCTCTGTTGAAGGCTGATATCGACCATGCGGAAACCCTGTTGATCCTCACTCTGGATCCGCAGGTGAACTGGGCCATTGCCGAGTTGATGGTTAAGCTCTCGGTTTCTGCCACCATCTGGACGGTGTTGCTGCCGGATATGCCTATCTCAGAAGGGATCCGCACCTTGCAGCCTTCCTTCTCCCAACTGCAGCGCTGGGCCGGCTATCTGGAGGCCAATCGGGCCGAGCTGCGCTCGATCACCCTACCCACGTTGGCGGACTTGGGCCTACCCCTCCCCTTCTCGGCTTCGGCCCTGCCAGAGGCAAGCAACAAGGCTGTTCGCGACAGCAGGACGGAGTCCTTTGTCTTAGCAGCTCAAGAGTCGCTCCCGACAGCGCTGCCCAATCCCTTCCTGGCCCAGATGGGACTGGAGGATCCCACCCTTGAACGGCTGCGGGATCAGTTTGCCTATCGAATCAAAGCCGATCTATGCCTGCCCTTGTTGTTGGTGCGCCCGCAGCGGCTGAGGAGCGGCTCATCTCGACCGGGTCGGCTCTTCTACCTGCCTGAGCCAGACATTTGGCGACGCGGGGATCGCATCTACTACCTGGAGCGCGTTTCCAGCCCTGTGGATGCTGGTGTTCTCTCCGCCAAAGAGCCTGATTCCCAAGAATGGGATCCGTCCGCAGCCGTTCACACTCGCGTTCGCGACAGTGGTGCGGAGCACAACAGTGGGATAGAGTCTTTGTTGCCGCCCCAGTATGTTGAGGGCGTCAAGCTCCACTTTGATCTCTAACCAGCCAGCGGCCACTGGGGATGAGCGAGCACCCTTGCACCTGCTCAGGCCGACCCAGATAAACCCAAGCAAAGGTGCCGCTATCCAGTTGCACCCACTGCCGTTCGTACACCCGCGGGTGGTCTTCCAGTTCGTCCAATCGGGGCAATAGACTCAAGGGGATGCGGTAGCACTCGCCGTAGAGCCGGTTTCGGCCACGAACTGCCATCGGGTAGGGGCCGAGACTGTAAAGATCAATGTGGTTGAGGCTGTCTGTCCCCAAAAATTCTGCCCCCTGCAGCAAGCTGTGGTATTGGCCGCCCCGCAGCAGGGATCCGTAGACAAAAACCACTGTGGTCGGTTGCATAGCGTTGCGGAGTAATACAGCTGCTTCACAGTGCCTTGAAAATTAGGGAGATTGCGTCCATTTTTGGCCAATGCGCGGCTCCGACCCGGCCAGTAGGCGCTCGATGTTGCGCCGATGAGCACCGATCACATACACCCCGCCCGCCAACGCAAACAACAAATAGGGCAAAGGTTGAGCTGTTGCCCACATCACCACCGGAGCCGCCACTGCCGCCAGCAGGGAGCTGAAGGAAACGATGCGGGTGAGGGCGAGCCCCAGCAGCCAGACGCCGAAAGTTGTCAGGGCTACTGGCCAAGCCATAGCCAACAAGATCCCCAGGCTGGTGGCCACCGATTTGCCCCCCCTGAAGCCCAGCCAGCAGGAACGGCTATGGCCGATCACTGCGAACAATGCCGCCAAAACCACCCACCACGCGGATCCCAAGGCCGATCCCAGGGCAACTGCTGCTGCCCCCTTGGCAGCATCCACCAGCAACACCAGCAGGGCGGGCCCCTTGCCCAACGTCCGCAACACATTGGTTGCTCCGGTAGAGCCGGATCCCTGTTGGCGAATATCGATGCCTCCCCACCAACGACCTACCCAGTAGCCGGTCGGGATGGATCCCAGGAGATAGCCCCCCAGCGCAGCGAGAAGAGCGGTAAGGAATGCAGGCATGGCAGGATCTTGAGCGCTCCTCCCTCACTTTGCCACAGGGTCTGGGCTGCAACTGGGATCTTGCCCCGTCCGGGAGCTTTTGGCTGCTCGCGGCCTCGTCTGCAACACCGTTACGTTCGCGCCAGCGGTGCGGAGCACTTTCCCCCTGCCGTGGGCCCCGAAGAGGCGGGACAGAGTTCTCTCCACCCAATATCGAGAGTCGCTAAATATCGAGAGTCGCTAAATATCGAGAGCCGCCAGATCCAAATGGGCACTGTGGGCCTCAATAAACTCCCGTCGGGGGCCAACGGCATCTCCCATCAAGATGGTGAAAATGCGATCCGCCTCCACCGCATCTTCGATGGTGATTTGTTTGAGGGTGCGCGTTGCCGGGTTCATGGTGGTCTCCCAAAGTTGTTCAGGCATCATTTCCCCCAGACCCTTGAACCGTTGGATGGTGTACTTGGCGTTGGCAGGCAGCCCCCGCAGGATTTGGTCTTTCTCGGCGTCGCTGTAGCAGTAGCGAACATTGTTGCGACCCCACTCGATTTTGTAGAGCGGCGGACAGGCGATATAGACATAGCCCTGTTCCAGAAGCGCCTTTTGATAGCGGTAGAAAAAGGTCAGCAACAGGGTGCGAATGTGGCTGCCGTCCACGTCAGCATCGGTCATGAGGATGATGCGGTGGTAGCGCAGTTGGCTAGGATCAAATTCATCCCCTTTCACCCCCAAACCCAGCGCTGTGATCATGGCCTGAATTTCGGCGTTTTTGTAGATCTTGGCGGGATCTGCCTTTTCAATGTTGAGAATCTTGCCGCGCAGGGGCAACACCGCCTGAAACTGCCGATCCCGACCCTGTTTGGCGCTGCCGCCTGCAGAGTCGCCTTCCACCAAATACACCTCAGATTCCGCCGGGTCGCGGCAACTGCAATCGGCCAACTTCCCCGGCAGCGTGGAAGATTCCAGGGCAGATTTGCGCCGCACCAATTCCCTGGCCCGCCGGGCTGCCTCGGCAGCATTGAAGGACTGGATGGCCTTATCGACGATCCCCCTGGCCACGTTGGGGTTGAATTCCAAGTACTCCGTGAGCGCCTCGGAGACGAGGGTTTGCACAATGCCCCGCACCTCGGTGTTGCCCAACTTGGTTTTGGTTTGCCCCTCAAACTCGGGGTTGGGCACCTTGACCGAGACGATGGCCGTCAACCCCTCGCGCACATTTTCTCCGGCCAGGTTGCTGTCGGAGTCTTTCAGCTTGTTGAGCTTGCGGGCTTGACTGTTGATGGTGAGGGTAAGAGAGGTTTTCAAGCCCTCCAGGTGGGTACCCCCTTCGTTGGTGCGGATGTTGTTGGCAAAGCCGATCAAATTGTCGGTGTACACATCCGAGCACCACTGCAGCGCCACTTCCACCTCCACACCATCCCGCTCCCCTTGGATGTAGATGATGTCGGAGTGGATGGGCGTTTTTTCGTGGTTGATAAAGGCTACATATTCCCTGATGCCGCCTGCATATTGATAGGTTTCGCAGTGGGGCGGATCCCGCCGCAGATCGCTAAAGGTAATTTTCAAGCCGGCATTGAGGTAGGCCAATTCGCGAAAGCGGGCCGCCAGCAGGGCATAGTCGAACTCTCGCTCGGGAAAGATCAGCCCATCCGGCTTGAAGCGCACCTCTGTACCCCGTCGATTGGATCCCTTGGGCTGGGGTTCGGATTTCAGGGATCCCACCACCGCCCCGCGCTCGAACCGTTGAAAGTAAACCTTGCCCTCTCGCCAAACCGTCACCTCCACCCATTCGGAGAGGGCATTCACCACCGATACGCCCACGCCGTGCAGCCCGCCGGAGACCTTGTAGCCGCCACCGCCAAACTTGCCCCCCGCATGCAACACCGTCAGCACCGTAACCAGGGCCGACTGACCGGTTTTGGGGTGGATGTCCACCGGAATGCCACGGCCATTGTCCAAGACGGCTACCGAGCCGTCGGGATGCAGGCTGATCTGAATATCGTCGCAATAGCCGGCCAGGGCCTCATCAACGGAGTTGTCCACCACCTCGTACACCAAATGGTGCAACCCCTTCGGCCCGGTGGAGCCAATATACATGCCAGGCCGCTTGCGCACAGCCTCCAAGCCTTCCAAAACTTGGATCTGCTCTGCACCGTAGTTTTCCGTCATTCCCAACTCCAATTCCGAAGAAGGCTCCCGGCCAAGATCAACAGAAACCCAGAAAAATTGACCTTAAAGGCCTAGGATGAGCTTAGCATCAAAAAACTGCCCCTATAATAGCACAAAAGGCTAGAACGGCCACACAGGCGCTTCTGAGGGCCAAGTTCAGGATGGGATGCAGGTACGGAAGTCAGGCCGTCTTGTCGAACTCTAACCCAGAAAGCTCTCCACCAGCCCAGGCGGCGGCTGCACGTGCAGTGCGCCTTTTTCCAAATCCACGACGGGCACCAGGGCTTTCACAAAGGGGATCAACACCTGCCGGTGATCAGGGGTTGTTATCTCCAGCACATCCTGGCCGGCTGCCAAAATCCCCGAAACATGTCCCAGCAGCTCCCCCTGGCGATAGACGGTCAAGCCGATGAGATCGCGGTAGTGGTACTCTTCCGGCTGCAGGGGCAAGCGGTGGGAAGCCGGCACCAGCAGCCTAGCTCCTACCCAAGTCTCAGCCGCCGTTCGATCGGGGATCCCTTCCAGTCGCACCAAATAAAGACCCTTAGCCGGGAAAAACTGCCCCTCGATCAAGGGGTGCAGCAGGGGCTCGGGATCCGTATCCCGCTGCAGCCAGCGCGGTCCGGGCTCTGTGAGGCGTTCTGGGAAATCCGACCAGCACCTAACCCGCAGCCAGCCCCGCAAGCCGTGGGCCGCCACCACCTGTCCCACCAGCAGCCAAGCCGGATCCTGGGCCATCATGGTCAGTCAACTCAGTCGAGCCGGGGAAAGTCCACTTCGGTTGGGAAAGCGGTCGGGGTGCGCAGCTTCTGAGAGGTCACTGTGCGAGAACCTTCCCCACCCTTAGCCACGTCCACCATGGAGAGCAGCCCTTGCAGGGTGCCAGGGATCGAATTGGGATCCATGAAGATCACCTTCGCGCTGGGACTGCTGCCCACCTTGAGGCCCATGTCAATATAATTTTGCGCCATCAGGTATTGCAGCGCATTGGCTGCCTCTGGGTTCTCCTGCAGCGTGGCGGCAATGGTTTTGATGGCTTCAGCCGTGCCTTCAGCCAGCAGCAGCCGCTCTCGCTTCTCCGCTTCTGCTCGCAATAGCTGTGCCTTGGCGGCCCCCGCAGCCTGGTTGATGCTGGCCTGCTGCTCCCCTTCTGATTTCAGAATAGCGGCCCGCTTTTCCCGCTCGGCAGCCATTTGTTTTTCCATCGAGTCTTGCACGGTTTTGGAGGGTTGAATGTCCCTGACTTCCACGCGGGTGATCTTGATCCCCCAGGGATCTGTGGCCTCGTCCAGCTCTGTCAAAAGGCGAGCGTTGATCTCGGCGCGGGAGGAAAAGGTTTGATCCAAATCCATACGGCCAATTTCTGCCCGCAGAGCCGTCAGCACCAGGTTAATCAAAGCCCGCTGCACGTCCTCGACCGCATAGCGGGCCTTGATCATGTCGGTGATGCGCCAGTAGACCACCGCATCGGCCATCAAAGAGACGTTGTCGCTGGTGATGCACTGCTGAGGAGGCACATCCAACACCTTCTCGCGGATGGTTTCCCGGAACACAATCCTATCGATGGGGGGAAGAATAAAGTGCAATCCTGGGGTCAACTTGCGGTGAAACCTGCCTAAACGCTCTACCAGTGCCTCATATCCCTGGCTGATGATTTTGACCGAGTTGAACAGGTAGCCGATAAAGATCAGGGCAATGGCCGCTAAGATACCTGGCATAGGGCTTTCCTCCTGATGGGGAGTTCAGTCCCCATTCTAGACGGTTGCTAGACGGTTGTTGGGACTGCTCCCTTCACTTGGATCACGCCTCAACAGAAATGTGGTGGACTCAGCAGGATAAGCAGTCCTCGGAACATATAGAGTTTCTTAAGATTTTTCAGGCCGCAGCCAACGACCTGAGATCACCCGGCAAAAAGCTCGTGAGGGGATCCCGTCCATGAAACTGAGCAGCAGGAATCTAGAAGTTGCTTTGAACAAAATCTATGACGTGATCGTGGCCGGAGGAGGAGCAGGGGGACTATCGGCGGCAATCTATCTGGCCCGTTACGGACTGAGTTGCCTGGTGGTGGAGAAGGGCAGAGGCCGATCTTTTTGGATGCAGGATTTGCGCAATTATCTGGGCTTGCCCCCGACCACTCCAGGGCGAGAGCTGTTGCGCCAGGGAACAGAGCATGCCCTCAGCTTGGGGGTAGATTACCTGCGCGGTTTTGTGGAAGATGCCACCGATGAGGGAGACCTTTTTGCAGTCAAGGTCAAGGTGGGAAAAATGAACAGCCTCTACCCCGTTTTTCGGAGCAAATATTTGATCGCGGCAACCGGCATTATGGATTACTTGCCCCAGTTGTCGGATATGCAGAATGTTTACGACTACGCGGGCTATTCACTGCATGTCTGTATGATCTGCGATGGCTACGAAATGCGGGATCAGAAGGCGGTGTTGATCGTCAATTCAGAAGATCGGATCAATACAGCTTTTGTCCTCAACTGGTTTACACCCTATATCTCGGTGTTGACCCACGGCCTCTGCTCGGTCGGCCCCGACATGCGCAAAAAACTAGCGGATCATGGCTACCCACTCTACGAAACTCCCATTCGTCGTTTTTGGGGAGAAAACCATCAATTGCAGGGTGTGGAGCTGGAAGATGGCACCTACATCGAAGCGACCACCGGCTTGGTGGCGATGGGAGCCAAATACCACAATGCTTATTTGAAAGGGATCCCCGGCTTGAAATGGCAAGGGGAAAACCTGCTAACCGACGAGTGGTGTCGCACTGCTCATCCGCGGCTGTTTGCACTGGGCGATTTGAAGCAGGGCCTGAACCAAGTGTCGATTGCGGTTGCCGATGGCACCCTAGCTGCCACAGCCATTTGGCGGGACATCCGACGGGCCTCACCTGCACGTAAATGGGAAGAGCGCCTGCTCTCGCCACCTGGGATCCCAGGGCCTTCCGGATCCTCACTAAATTGATGGGCTCTATCGAGCTTGGGTGGCTTCTGTCCTATGATTGGTTGCGAAGGATTAAGCCATTCCATGCACTCTCTGAAAGCGTTGAAAGCGTTGATATTTTGCCTAGCCTTCCTACTGGTTGGACTGATCTACTACTGCACGGTAGAGGCCCAGCCTCTTTTTGAGCTGAACCTGACGGCCACCTCGGAATACAACCTCATTCTCCCCATTGAAAGCATTCGGGTGGTGCGCGGCGCCAATCCCCAAGATTTGCTCATTTATCTATCAGCTCCTTCGGCAGCCTGGATCCATCAAGAAGAGGTGAACGGGCATTATGTGATCGACATCCCCTACGGAGTCATTACCCATACAACAACCGTCGAGGTCGCTTCGGATCTGCCCTATCGGCTGAGCTGGGGCAACCAAAATGAGCAGACGGGGCGTTTACTGATTACCCCTGCTCCCGCTCATGTGCAGGTGTTTCTGCAGCATGGCTGGATCCCGGATCCCGACTTTCTCGATCCGGCAGAAAATACTCAACCTTTGCAACTGCCTTTAGAAGAAGTGCTGGGGCCTTTACTGGAAGTGCCACCTCGTTCTGCCTTTCTGACCATTGATGATGGCCCCTGGCCTCAGTCTACCCCCCGACTTTTACAGGTTTTGGATGATCTTCAGATCCCGGCCACTTTCTTTGTTATTGGCACCCACGTTTCCCGATTTCCAGAATTGGCTCAATCGATTCAGGCCCATCACCACACCCTAGCCAATCATACTTTTACCCACGATTATCAACGTCTCTACGGAAGCAATGAGCTGTTTTATGCTGAGGTGGATCAGACAACCCAACTGCTCAAAGCGTTGAACTTGGATCCCCAACTGGTTGTTCGCCCACCGGGAGGTTTTCGCCTAGATTCTGCTTTGCGTCGCTCTCTGGAGCAGGCAGGATATCGAGTTCTTTACTGGAACATGAGCCCGGAAGATGCTTACGCGGGCCAAAGCGCAGCCCAACTTTTGGAGCGTGTTCGAGCTCAGTTGCCGGCGATCCAGGCTTCCGATCAGCCCCTGGTTTTGCTGCTCCACGATCGCTGGCCCCACACCGCAGAGGCCCTGCCGGATATCGTCGCTGCCATTCAAGAGGCGGGCTATCGCTTTTTGCCTTGGCCGGCCTTCAGGGATCCCGTTTGAAGGGCTGGCAACAGGTTTTCTGGCTTGAGGACTCCGACCCGCCTTTGCCGGCTGGGGATGTTCAAAGAAGGGCTGCATCTCGCTCAGCTCAGCAGCGTTGCCCAGAGATAACGGAGGCCTGTGCCTTGACAAGCTTTTCCCCAAGTAGCACATTGAAAGTTTACAGGACTTGGCTGCGGGCCGAGGAAGATGAGCGAGAGGACATTATTCGATAAGGTGTGGGATGCCCATACGGTGCGGATTTTGCCCTCTGGGCAGACGCAGTTGTTCATCGGCCTGCACCTAATTCACGAGGTGACCAGTCCGCAGGCTTTTGCCATGCTGCGGGAGCGTCATCTGCCGGTTCTGTTTCCCGAGCGGACGGTGGCCACCGTGGATCACATCATTCCCACCGACAACCGGGCACGGCCTTTTGCGGATCCCTTGGCAGAGGAGATGATCCAGGAATTGGAGCGCAATTGCCGGCAATACGGCATCCGCTTCTACAACAGCGGCTCCGGTCGGCAGGGGATCGTGCATGTGATTGCCCCGGAGCAAGGGTTAACTCTGCCGGGGATGACCATCGCCTGTGGGGACAGCCACACCTCTACCCACGGGGCCTTTGGGGCCATTGCTTTTGGGATCGGCACCAGCCAGGTGCGAGACGTATTGGCCACCCAAACTTTGGCTTTGTCCAAGCTCAAGGTGCGCCGCATTGAGATCCAGGGCAAGCTGGGGCCGGGAGTTTACGCTAAGGATGTAATTCTGCACATCATCCGCAAGCTGGGGGTCAAAGGCGGGGTGGGCTACGCCTACGAGTATGGGGGCAGCGCCATTGAAGCCATGAGCATGGAAGAGCGCATGACCCTCTGCAACATGTCCATCGAGGGAGGGGCCCGCTGCGGCTACGTCAACCCCGATGGGGTGACCTTTGAGTATTTGCGGGGGCGAGAGTTTGCCCCCCAGGGATCGGATTGGGAAGAGGCGGTAGCCTGGTGGAGAAGCCTGGCCAGCGATGGCGATGCCCGCTACGACGATGTGGTGGTCTTCCAGGCCGCAGATATTGCGCCGACGGTTACTTGGGGGATCACCCCCGGCCAAGGGATTGGGGTGGATGAGCGGATCCCTGCCCCCGAGGATCTGCCGGAAAGCGAGCGGGAACTGGCCAAAGAGGCCTACGCCTACATGGACTTGCAGCCGGGGGATCCCATTGTAGGGACACCGGTGGATGTCTGCTTCATCGGCAGTTGCACCAATGGCCGCTTGAGCGACCTGCGGGAGGCAGCCAAGATTGCCAAGGGGCGGCGGGTGGCCCCAGGGGTGAAGGCGTTTGTGGTGCCCGGCTCAGAACGGGTAAAGCAGGAAGCAGAACAGGAGGGCTTGCGGGAGATCTTCGAGGCGGCGGGGTTTGAGTGGCGGGATCCCGGTTGCTCCATGTGTTTGGCGATGAACCCGGATCGGTTGGTGGGGCGCCAGATCAGCGCCTCTTCTTCCAACCGCAACTTCAAGGGCCGCCAGGGATCCCCCAGCGGGCGTACTCTGCTCATGAGCCCGGCTATGGTGGCCGCAGCGGCAGTCAGCGGCAAGGTGGTGGATGTGCGGACGCTGCTCTAAGCAACTGTCCCCTAGGTATAGCGGGGACTGGATTTGAACCAGTGACCTTCGGGTTATGAGCCCGACGAGCTACCAGGCTGCTCTACCCCGCGGCGCTTTTCTAGCCTAGCTTGTCCTCCGGCTAACCGGCAAGCCTACACCTTGGGTTTCGCCGGGCATTCTCTTCGGGGATCCCCGTCGCACCTGGATGAGCTGGGCGGTGATGCTGATGGCAATCTCGGCGGGGGTTTCGGCGTGGATCTCCAGGCCAATGGGGGCAAAGAGCCGACTGAAGGCGGTCTCCGGGATCCCTTCCTGGGCCAGGGTTCGCAGTACGGTTTGTACCCGCTTGCGGCTGCCGATCATCCCCAGGTAGTGGGGGGTCAGGCCGGAGTGGTAGATGGCCCGCAGGATTTGGCAATCGAGGCTGTAGCTGCGGGTCACAAGAGCGATGTAGAGCTGCGGGATCCTGTGCAGATGGGGGATAAGTTGGGCAAAGGGTTCTGAGCACAGCCGCTCGGCAACGGGAAAGCGCTGAGGGGTTACCCAGTCTGGGCGATCGTCCTGAACCCAAATGCGAAAGCCGGCCAAATGGGCGATCTGGGCCAGGGACAGGCCGCAGTGGCCCGCTCCGACGATCAGCAGGGTGGGGGAAGGGAGGAGGGGCTCGACCCAGGATCCCGCGAGGAGCTGTGGGCGGGATGGCAGGGGGGCAAAGTGCTCCGCACCGCTGTCGCTAAGGCTGAGGTAGGGGAACCCCTGAGGATGGAGGGGAGTGATCAGCCAAGCCCTTGGCCCTTGGGTCAGAGCCTGGAGGATCTGGGCCGCCAATGTTTGGGCAGGGGATCCCTGCCATCGCTGTAGCCAAATGTGCATCCGTCCCCCGCAAACGCCCAAGGGAGGGCTGTTGAGGTCAAGGGAAACTTGCATCCCAGCCGGCCAGGACTCCCCATCGCCATCGCCAACGGGAACGGCAGCCTGCAAAAGGGTTTGCGCTCGGGCAATGACTTCCGCTTCGGCAGCCCCACCGCCAACAGTGCCCAACAGGGTGCCATCGGATCCCACGGCCAGTTTTGCCCCCGCCTGGCGAGGCACAGATCCCTGGGTGCGGATCACGGTGGCCACCACCAGCGGCCCGCGGGAGAGCATATCTGCCAACTGTCGGTAAAAGGTCTCGTCCACCTCAGCCTCGGTTATGCCTACGGCACCCTAGCGGGAACGGTCAGGGACTCAATGATCAAGAAAGCCCCTCTAGGATGGCCTGATGGAAGGCAACCCGGAAAGCCTGGAACCCGTTCTCCCGCCGACCGTGGTAGACGGCGTTGGTGAGCAGCGCCACCACCAGTTCCCGCTCTGGATCGATCCACAGGGAGGTTCCGGTGAAGCCGGTGTGGCCGAAGGCGCTGGGGCTGAACGGGGAGCTGCTGGCCAAGGGATCCGGAGAGCGCAAGGCAAACCCCAAACCCCGGCGCTCGTGACAGCGGTGGGCATCCCCTTGCTGAGGCAACTGCTCGCGGGTCATTTCCCTCACCGTTTGGGGCTGCAGCAGGGATCCCGTCAAAAAACTCTCTCCGAAAGCGGCTACTTCCTCTGCCGTGGCGAATAGTCCGGCATGGCCGGCGATCCCGCCCAGGCGGGCGGCATTTTCGTCGTGAACCTGCCCCTGTAGGCGGCGCTTTCGCCAAGGACACAGCTCGGTGGGGGCACAAGAGACAGAGACAGGGGGTGGGTCGAAAGGATCCCCCGGATAAAACTGAGTTTGGCTCAGGCCCAGAGGCCGCAAGATCCGGGCATGCAAGATCTGATCCAGAGGGGTTCCGCTCAGACGTTCCAAAGCCAGCCCCAGCAGGATCAATCCAAGATCGCTGTAGACTCTGCGGGATCCCGGCCTGTAGGCCAAAAAGGTGTGCAGGGCCATGTGCCGGGCCGATTCGGCATCGGGCTGTCGAAACAGGGGCCGCCAGGCGGGCAAACCGGCGGTGTGGGCCAGCAACTGTCGCACCGTCACCTGTTCTGTTGCAACAAGCTGGCCTAAGGATTCCGGTTCCACAGCAATCCATTTCCCCGGCTGCAGAGGATCTTCATAGGGGGCAATGGGGCGGGATCCCTGAAACTCCGGCAACAGGAGACTGACCGGTTGATCCAACAGCAACGCTCCGGCTTCCACCAGGGCCATGCAGGCGGTGGCGGTGTAGAGCTTGGTCAGCGAGGCCAGGTCAAAACGGGTGGCCGAGGTTGTTGGTTGGCGCCGGGTCTCAGGGTCGAGATAACCTGCCGCCCTTGAGTAAATACACCTTCCCTTGTGGCGGATGGCCACTTGGGCAGCGGGGAAAAGGTGCGGAATGGCAGAGTTGAGCAGCCCCTCCAGCAAGGCTGGATCCCAACCCATCTGCTTCTCCTCCTGGCTTGGGGATCCCCAGTCCAACAAACAACTTGTAACGGTGTTTACAAAAGCCTACCGCTTCCCCAGCTAGGATGCCACCACGGCAGGCTACATCATCAAGGGATCCCAGGTGCGGCTGGAGTTGTTGCAAGCTTTTTTGAACGTGGTGGAAACAGGCAGCTTTTTGGCCGCTGCTCGCCTCAGCGGTCTGACCCAATCGGCTATTAGCCGCCAGATCCAGGCCCTGGAAGAAGCAGTGGGCGCTCCGCTGTTGCATCGCAAAAGCCCGGTGGCCCTAACTGTGGCCGGGGAACGGCTTTTGCCCCATGCCCGTCGCATCTGTCAGGAATGGCAGCGGGCTCAGGAAAGCATTCGAGAATGGCTGCAGGGCCAGCAAACTGAGCTCTGCATTGCCGGGATCCATTCCCTGATCGCCCATCAACTGCCGCCGGTGCTGCAACAGTTTTGCTGGGAGTACCCAGAGGTGCAGTTGCGGGTTACCGCTCTGGGCAGCGACCGCGCCTTAAAGGTGCTCAGGGATGGGCTGGTGGATGTGGCCCTGGTGATGGAGAACCCCCTGATGACGCGGGGGGCAGAGCTGGTGGTGGAGCCACTGTACTCGGAGCCAATTCAAGTATTGATGCCCGCCACCCATCCCCTCAGCCGCTACGAGCGGATCCCCTGGAAGGTGCTGGCGGAGTATCCCCAGGCTGTGTTCAAAGATGGCTATGCCATGCGCTCCTTGGTGGGATCCCATCTGGCCCGGCAGGGGCTTCCCCTCAAAGCAGCCCTGGAACTGAACACCTTGGATGCCTTTCGGGGGGTGGTGCGACAGGGGCAGTTGATTGCCCTCCTGCCGGAGTCGGCCCTGGTGGACTGCTGCGCCGATCCGGATTTGCAGGTGCGACCCACCGAGCCCCCCCTATTGAGGCGACAGGTGGTTATGGTCACCACCAGCGATCGCTATCGGATCCCTCCCATTCGCCGGTTTTTGCAGTTGGCCGCCCAGCTTATCAGGCAGTCTGAGGTTGAGCCTGCTTCCGGTACAGATCCCCATTTCCCTCAGCCCTCTGCCGGGCTGTTGTCAGTTCTGTAGGGATTTTTTGTAGAAATTTCTGTAAGTTGTCAAATACCTGTATCGGTAGTTGCAAGTGTTCCGCCGTTATCTCCCCCTACTTGGGTAGCCCAGCGCTCCCGACCGCCGATGCCATGAGCCAAGAGTTTCGCGAGCTGTTGAAAAAAATCGGCAGCGGCACCCACACCCACCAGGATCTCAGCCGGGCAGAGGCCGCCAGCGCTGCTCGGATGCTCCTGCGGGGGGAAGCCACTCCCGCCCAGATCGGGGCTTTTTTAATTGCCCACCGCATCAAGCGCCCCACTGCCGAAGAGCTGGCCGGTATGTTGGATGCCTACGCAGAAGACGGCCCTCTTCTGCCCCAACGGGATTTGCCCCATCCCTTGATCATCTTTGGCCATCCCTACGATGGCCGCTCGCGGACTGCGCCGCTGGGGGTGCTGGTGGCTTTGCTGCTGGCGGCGGCAGGGTCAGCCGTTTTGCTGCATGGCTCTGGCTTCTGTCCCACCAAGTATGGGCTGCCTTTGGAAACGGTGTGGCGGAGCTTGGGGGTAGATTGGCGGGGGCTATCCCTGGAGCGGGTGGGGCAACTGCTGGAACAAACCGGGCTGGGATTTTTGTATTTGCCCACCTGTTTTCCCCAGGCTCAGGCCCTGATGGACTACCGGGATCAAATCGGCAAGCGCCCCCCCTTGGCCACCTTGGAGCTGGTCTGGACACCCTACCAAGGCCCCTTTCACCTGGTGGCCGGGTACGTGCATCCGCCCACCGAGGCCACGATGCTGGAGCTGTTTGCCCTGCGGGAGATCCGGCAATTTACCACCGTCAAAGGTTTGGAAGGCAGTTGCGACCTGCCGCGGGAACGGGCGGCCATTCTCAACCAGGGCGGGAAACGGCTGCTCTTGAAGGCTCGCGATTGTCACTTGGCAGGCCCGGAGATTCCCCTCTCCGGCGAGAAAGAGCTGCTCCAACAGATGCAGCAGGTGCTCAGCGGGGATCCCTGTGAACTCACCCCAGCCGCTCTCTGGAATGGGGGTAGCTATCTGTGGCTCCTCGGCCACGCCCCATCCTTGCCAGAAGGGATCCAACAGGCGGAAGACCTGCTTCGCTCTGGACGGGTGATGGAGAAGCTGAAACAACTGATCCGGGTGATCGACCTCTCCTAGGGCTGGGATCCCCTGTTTCGATGACTAGAGTCAAGCTCTCCAGCCCAGGGAAAAAAGCCCCCCGGCCAGCTCCAGGGGGCGAGAAGCCGAAGGTTGGATCCTTTAGGGCAACAGCTCCTCGATGGCCTCCTCCTTGGTGTTGGTGCGGCGGGAGAGGGTGCGGCGGTCGAAAGTCATGTGGATCTCCCGGTTTTGCTCGCCATCGGCAGCCACGGCGAAGATGGGGAAGTCGATGTTGCCGTCTGGGAAGGCCATGTGGAAGCGGAAGGTGCCATCGGGGTTGAGCTGGATCTTCCGCCCGCCAATGGTGACGGTGGCATCCGGCTCTGTGGCCCCATAGACAATCAGCTCGGCATCGGCCACCAGCCAGAACTTGCGAGAGCGCTGCGGCAGCACTTCGGAAGCCCCCGAGAACAGGCCCAAGCCGGATCCCGAAGCCATCCAAGGAGCAGCAGGCACTTCGGCCATGGCCATCCCCATCATGCCCACACCCGAGGGGATGATAAACGAGCTGATGGCCTGCTCCGGCACCAATTGGCGGCTGCCCATCTGGTGGCTGCCAAACAGGGATCCCGCCACCCGCATTGACTCAAAGCCGCCCACCATTTCTAGGAAGGGATCGACCATGGCCCCTTGCTGCGGCTCATCGCCCTTGTAGGCCACCACACCCATGCCGGTGGCACTGCGCTTGTAAGGCTCGCTGAGCTGGTAGAGGGTGCGGCCCTGCAGGGCCATATCGAAGGGCACCGTCAGGAAATGCTCTTCAAACCAGTCGGAAGGATAGACCGGCGGCACCATCACTGCAGCCGAGCGGGCCAACATCAGCCAGCGGCCATCTGCCGTCCGGTAGCCGATCTCCACAATGTAGGAACGATCGCTCACCGGAATCGGCAGGTACCACTCCCGCGCCAACTCGTCACAGGGGTACTCCTGCATGCTGTGGGCCGGCTGGTAGCTGAAATCGATATCCGTCACATCGTAGAGGCGCAGCGCCAATTGCTGACCCCCCTCGCGGCGCTTGCTCTCCTTGGCCTCGTTGGGCACATCCCAATAGGCGTAGGCCCACTGGGGATCCCGCGGCAGCAAAACAATGCGGCTTTCCCCGTAACCGCCCGGCAAATCGCCCAGCCCTTTGTCCACATCGGCCAGATCCGGCTTACCGCCAACCTCTTGGCCCACAAACTTCGTTTGGGTAACCGACTCTTGGCCGCTCGGCTCTGGCATCGTGTCAGCGGGACGACCGCTGCGAGCAGCTTGGGCTTCCCGAATGGCCTGGACAAGTTGCTCCTTGGTCATGCGGCTGTACTTGGGGATCTGATAGCGGGCAGCTTCTTCCCGCAACTGCCGGATGGTCATTTCTTCCAACGGGATCCGCTCTTGTGGCATGGTCGGGGTCTCCTGTCTTCTCTTCGACAAATCGGGCTTTGTGCAATGCTCCAGCTTCTAACCCAAAGGCCGATCCCAGCTTGCGGCTCAGTACAGCCTCGAACCCGCTGGCGTGCCGGCCTGCCTTGCGCTCTCCAGCCGCTGACAACCATCAGGTGGGGATCAACGGGGATCATCAAGAATGATGAACCCATGTTTGCGTATTTTTGCCTGTCGGTCAAGACCCTGGGGATCGCTGGGGATCAATCTCTTGTTCTCCGACCCACCTTTAGGGAGAGGCCAGGAGCCCCAGCTGCTCTCAAGCCAAGGGGAAGACTGCGCGGGATCCCCTGCCGAACCGGCCCTGCCTGGGTAGCATGGGGGAGGATGAGCGGTTGCCGAGCGGGCCGCAGGTTTTGAGGCCAAGAGGTGTGGGCATGAGGTGGTGGAAGTATAGGATTCAAGGCATACGGATCCAAGTGAGCTGGGCAGCACTGGGGATCCTGCTGGCGGGGCCGGTCTTGCCGGTGGAAGCTGTGGATGCCCAAACGCTGTTTCCTCCCCTTTACCGCTTGCAAGGGGGATCCCCTACCCTGCCCGCTTCTGAAGCAACGCCCTGGCGTCCAGTAACCCAGGATTCTGTTCCGCTCCCACAAACAGATCAAGCCGATCCAAAAGTCCAGCCGGCCCAACCTGGCCATGGAGAAGTGGCAGAAGGCCCGGTCTTCGATCTGGATCTGTTGCGGCAGTTCGGCACCAGCCCTGGCGGCAGTGGCTCTGGATCCCGGCAGGGGGAAGTGATCGGGCCGGGCAGCGGCCAGAGTGGGGTGCGCGGAGCCAGTCCTGGCTCAGGGGTGGGCACAGGCCAAGGGCCAGGGGGTGGAGCGGGTCTGGAGGCGGGATCCCAGCGGCGGGAACCGCAAGTGACAGGGTTGATTGTGGATGCACGAGGCTTGGATTTCTTGCCTAGCCAGTCAATGCGCTTGTTTGATCCCGATGGCAATCAAGTCTATACCCCCGTTACTCTTGGCCAAGACCTCAACGCGGCCTTTGTGGGCAGCGAGGGCACAGCTGCCTATGCCACCTCGGAAGAGCAGGCCCGCTCACTGGTGAACCGCATCGGGGAACGGCCTCACCGCATTCGTGCCATCCGCACCCTGGGCTACGACCTGGTGATTTCCGCCGAAGATGCTTTTAGTCTGCGCCAGATGAATGCGGCAGATGGCTTTCTGGATCGCTTTGCTGTGGTGGTCATCTGGGATGGCAGCCAAGCCAGTCTCCCCTGAGGCCCAGGGATCCCAGCATGGCCATCAAAGCACAGGACAGAGGAATGCTAGCCTAGCAAAAGTGCTCTGTCTGCACCACCCGCACCACCTCCAGCGGGGTTGATATCTTCCTGGGGATCCCAGCCTTATGCAACGGTTTGCCAACCAACCTCTGCGGGAACATCCCCACCTGGCGGTGTTTTCCTCCAGCAAGGTGGGCAATTTTGTGGTTACCATCCCGCTGTTGCGGGGCCTCAAGGAAAAATACCCCGGCTGTGTGCTGGATTTTTTTGGCAGCGAGATTACCCGCGACTTTGAGCTCCACTGCCCCTACATCGACTTCAGCTTTCCTCTCTACAGCCGTCGCCCCGATTACCTCGAGGCCCTGACCGCTGCTGTGCGAGAACGGGTGGCTCAGGCCGGGCCCTACGATCTGGCCATCAATTGCGACGAGTTTAGCGAGCTCAACCTGGTGGCGGTAACGGCCCTGCGCCCCCAGTACATTGCCGGGGCCGGCTTGACTCTGGATTTTCGCCGCAAGTTGGATCCCGGCTCCGACCCGGTACAGCGCATGCTCCAGGATGACGACTGGAACGGCCTGGAGTTTCTGCAGCGCTACAAAGGGATCCTCACCAGCAACTACATCGCCGAAATCTTCTGTCGCCTGGCGTACGTGGAGACGGATTTTTTCCGCCTGGAGCTGCCCAGCCGGGATCCCGGTTTTCCGGTGCCAGAGGTCTTGGTGCACATCACCACTACCCGCCGCGCCAAGATGTGGCCTCTGGAGTACTGGCGGCAGGTGATCCAGTGGTGCCAAGGCCAGGGCCTGCAGGTGGGGCTAATCGGCAGCGCGCCGGAGCTGCAGCGATCCCTCTACCACGGCGGCAGCAGCGAAGACGAACTGCTGGCGCAAACGGGAATGGTTGACCTGCGGGGCAAAACCAGCCTCATGGAGCTGGCGGGGGCCCTGAAGCGGGCGCGGGTGTGTATCTCCGTGGATGCGGGGCCGATGCACATCGCGGCGGCAGTGGGCTGTCCCACCATTGCCCTGTTTGGCAACGATGCCGATGGGGATGGGGCCAGCCCGGTGCGACTGTGGGCTCCTCGTCTGCCCCACGTCTATCTCACCCAAACCGCCTACAAGTGCCGGGTCTGCGCAGAGAACAAGTTCAAAAACGAAACCTGCCTGGTGGAGGGTCATCCCTGTATGGCCCATCTCAAGCCGGAAACGGTCATCGGCTACTTGAAAGAGATTCTCAAGCAAACCTAGAGGTTCCACGCCCTCACCCCCAGCCCCTCTCCCAAAGAGAGAGGGGAGCTATGGAGCGACGGGGTGAGTTGTTTCATGGCTACTTGAAATGGCCATGTCTTGGGATCCCCATCTTTTTCCCCCTGGGAATCAGGGGGGCCGGTGGGCAGCAAGGAGTGCCCAGGGGCGCAGTTCGGATCCCTGGAAGTCCGTTTAAGCTGAGAGTTCAAGGCTGAAAACTTAGTGCCTAAACCATTTGGGTGTGAGCTGTGACTTTGGAGATGTGGTATCGCCACCAGCTGAGCCGCTTTGCAGAGTGGGGAAAAATAAGGCTCTGGCAAGGAGTTGCCCTGAAGCTGCTGGCCACTGCTTGCTTTGCCTGTTTAGGCGCGATCATCCGGCTCAACACTCCCGCCCTTCACCCCTTTCAGATTGTGTTTTTGCGCAACCTATTCGGGTTTCTCGCCCTGTCGCCGCTGGTGTTGCGGGCTGGGATCCAGTCTCTGCACACCGCCAAGATGGAGTTTTACCTCCTGCGCTCGGCGATCAGCACGGTGGGGATGTTGCTCTCCTTTTGGGCAGCCAGCCTGTTGCCTCTGGCAGAAGCTACGGCGCTGAGCTTTGTTCAACTTTTGTTTGCCGGCACGATGGCGGTATGGGTGTTGGGCGAGCAGATGCGCTCGTCCCGCTGGCTGGGATTGGGCCTGGGGTTTGCCGGGGCTTTGGTGATGTTGAGGCCAGGCTTCCGAGAGTTTTCTCTGGGAACAGGGCTGGCCTTGGGGGCGGCAGCACTCTTTGCCTGGGTGACCATCGTGCTCAAGATCCTCTCCCGCACCGAGTCCAGCCTCACGATTACGGCCTACATGGGCCTGCTGCAGACCCCCCTTTCCTTTCTGGCTGCCGTCTGGGTTTGGACCTGGCCTTCTCCTGAGCAGTGGCTGTGGATGGTGGCCATGGGGCTACTGGGCAGCATTGGCCAGGTGGCCCTCGCCCAGGCCTACAAGCTAGCTGAGGTGACGATGCTGCTGCCTCTGGATTTCTCCCGTCTGCTCTGGGCCAGCCTAATCGGGTTTTGGGTGTTTGCCGAGATCCCGGATGGGTGGACTTGGATGGGCGGAGCCTTGATCTTGGTGGGCGCCACCTCTGGAGCCTACGGCGAAGCCCGCCTGCCCACAATGCCGACCCAGGCCCGTACCGGCGGAGTTGGATAGCAGACAGATATCCTCTGCCAGGACTTACAGCCGAGGGAGAACAGGGCTGGAGCTGGTCAGGTCTGTGGTGGTAAGGGCCACCAACAGGGCTTCTGGACTGACGGGGAAGGGCAGGTGGTGGATGTCGGATCCTGGCTGGCAGGCCACTTGGGCAGCATGCAGCAGGTCGGCGGATCCCAAGTGACCTAGCTTGAGATCCCGCAAGTTGAGGGGCAGCCCCACCTGGCGGTAGAACTCCAGCAACTGGGTACGTGCTGCCAGCGCCAACTGGCTTCCCTGCAGGATCTCTTCTAGGCGGAGCTGGGCCAAAATGCCGAAAGCCACCTTCTCGCCGTGCAGGGTGGCCCGGTGCCCCGACAAGTGGGTTAGCCCGTTGTGGACAGCGTGGGCGGCCACGGTGCGACACTTAGCCCCACCCATGCCGCCGACGATCCCCGCCAGGCAAATGCAAGCATCCACCACCTGCTTCCAAGCGGTTCCGCCCGGCTCCCTCAAGGCCGCCGCCGATTGCTGGAGGAGCAAATCCCGCAGGACGCGGGCCTGCTGCACAGCGCCAATCACCAGGGCATCTTCTGAACTGCCGCTGCTGACGGAAGACTCGTACCACTTAGCCAAGGCATCTCCGATCCCAGCCACTAGGGTGCGCGCTGGAGCTTGCAGAATCAGCTCATAGTCCAGGATCAGGGCAGCAGGGGCGCGATCCAGGCTCACATCCTGCTGAAAAGCGCCGCTGTCGGAGTAGATATTGGATAGGGCGCTCCAGGCGGCACAGGTGGCCGCAGAGGTGGGCACGGTAACCACCGGGATCCGCAGCCGGTGGGCCACTAGCTTGGCCGTATCCAGTGCCTTGCCACCCCCCACTCCTAAGATGCCGGTTACCGATTCCGCCGTGGCCAGCGCCTGCAAACGCGCCAGCTCGGACTCGCTGCAGTCTACCCCGTAGGTAGTCCAGTGAACTTGGAGGGCGGGATCCCGGGCGAAATTGCGCTCCAGGGGGGCCTCAACTACAGCCAAGGAGCGTTCCCCCCCGATCACCAGCACGCGGGATCCCAGCACGGTGAGGGGCACAGCTTCCAGAATGCCGCTGCCGCGGTACAGCCGACCTGGGGCCAGAATGGCAAGATCCAATTGGCAAGGAGAGGCGCTCAGCATTGCAAGAATGGGCGAGAAAAAGGACTCCGTCCCGCTATCGCGAATAGCTCAGTGTTCGTAATACAGATAACGATCCTAGCCGAAAAAAGGGCTCCGCGCTGCTGACGCGAACGCAGATGGCTCACCCAAGGTCTGGCTATAGTTAAGCTGTTCATCCCCTCAACTCTGCAGCCTCTAAGGTCTCTGGCCCCCTGACACGTTCGCAGAAGTGTCGCGTAGCGACAACAGTTCTCAGCAAGGGATCCCACCATGAACCCCACAACTCAACATCAGCTCATGCTCAAAATTGTGGCCGGCTCTGCTTGGGCCGATGGGCATTTGGAACCCCAGGAATTGGCCTACTTGGGATCCCTGCTGCGCCGCTATGGTTTGGAGCACGATACCGAGCTGCGAGAACTGATCCAAGAGCCCATCCCGATGGAGCAAACCGAGCGCTGGATGGCCGATTATCTAGCCCAGGCTAGCGAAACCGAGCGTATGCAACTTTTGGGAGCAATCGGCAACCTGATGATGGCCGACAACACGGTCTCTCCAGAAGAGCACACCCTCTTGGATGACTACTACACCCTCATGGCAGGGATCCCGGCTCGTCCAGAATCTGCACCTAACCTGGTGAAGGGCGTTGGGCAATTTTTCCGGCGCGTGGCCAAGGCTGTGGGGGGCAGGTGAGCGGGAAATCTGCGCTCTGGGCTTCAAGGATCCATGCTTTTGGAGAGCTCCTTCCCTTGCTGCTCCGCACCGCTGGCGCAAGAGTGTATCAGTCTGTACAGTTGTTCCCCAATGGTCTGGATCCCACTGACAATGCGCTCCTCGGGTTGATAGCTGAAGGCCAGGCGCAGAGCATGGTCTCCTTGGCCGTCGGCAAAGCAGTGGGTGCCCGGTAGGAAGGTGACCCCCAGGGCACGGGTAGCCTGCAACAAGGTGCTGGCGCTTAGGAAAGGGGGTAGCTCACACCAAACGAAGAATCCACCCCCAGGGGCCTCCACCTTGACTTCGGGGGGAAAATGTTGAGCGATGGCCTCCAGCATCACCTGGCACTTTTCTCGGTAGCGACGGGTGAGGAGTTGAATGTGGCTCTGCAGACGGCCCTCCCCGCAATAGCGGGCCACCACCCGGCCCAGAAAGGGCCCCAGGGATCCCTCGCTGCGAAACATCTCCAGGCGGCGGATGATCTCAGGGTGACCACAGGCCCAGCCCACCCGTACTCCCGGCACCACAATCTTGGAGAAGGTGCCCACGTGCAGAACCCAGCCTTCCTGATCCAGGGAAGCCAAGCTGGGCAAGGGATCCCCGGCAAAGCGCAGGTCGTAGTAGGCATCGTCCTCCACCACCACCACACCGTACTCAGCCGCCAACTGCACCAATTTCTGCCGCCGTGGCCCAGAGAGGGTGCAGCCTTTGGGGTTCTGGAAGGTGGGGATGGTATAGACAAATCGGGGGCGGATCCCTTGGCGAGCCAGATCGCGCAGCACCTCTTCCAAGCGATCCACCACCATGCCCTCCCCATCCACCGGGATCGAGATCAGACGCGCCCCTGCCGCCGCAAAACGGCTGACAGCCCCCATGAAGGTGGGCCCTTCCACAATGACCACATCCCCCGGCTCCACAAAGACCTGAGGCAGTAGGCCGAGGATCTGCCCAGAGCCATAGCCGATCAGTAGGTTTTCCGGCTGGGCCTCTACCCCTCTATCCCGCATCAACTGCAGCACCACGTCGATCAGCCCGGCAAACGTGCCGCCGTAATTGAGGGCATTGTCCCCATCCTCTGCCAACACCTCCGCCGTGGCCCGCGCCAAGTCGGCCTTGGGAAACAGGCGCGGATCCGCCAGCCCAAAGGTAAAACTGGTAACCACTGGCACCGCCCCTGGGATCTCCGCCCCGAAAGGAGAAGGGATCACAGCCTGAGCCCGTTGGGCAAAAAGGGTTTGCAACAAGGGCCGCGAAGTGCTACGCGGTGCCGATGCGGACGAGGTCTGGGTCATGGCAAGCAAGAGAAAGAATACCTTAGGCCAATGCCTGCCACGATAACAAGAAAGAACTGCCCAGGAGTAGGGATCCCAAAACCCGCCGCCAGCTCCGGTAGGGGATCTCAGCCAAGACGCCGCCGGCGCTCAGGCATAGGAAGGGGAGCACCACCAAACCCCAGCGAGCACTTTGCTGCAGGGTGTTCACTTGGGGATCCCAAAACCATGTCGCCAGCGCCCCCATCCAGAGGACATGGCCCAAACCGGCCAAGCTGAGCAGGGCTTGCTGCCGTTCTGCCCAGGGCCAGCCCAACCGCACCAAGCTCAACCCCAAGGGCAGCATCAAAGTAGCCAAAACGGCCAAGCCACCTTGGGAGCTGAGAGGATGGGGAATCACCTCAGCAGAGGTAGCTGGCAAATTAAACCGTCCCAGCCAGGAAAGCCCCATCACCAGCAGCAGCAAAAGCAGTCCTGATATTCCGAGCCGCTGACGCGAACGCAACGGTTGCCGTGGCCACTGCTGGCTCGTCCACAGCCCCGCCCAGAGCAGAGCCAAGGGCCAAACCTTATAAGACAGGGCACAAGCTAAGGCCAGACCCCACCAGCGCAAGGTGGATCCCGGCCCAACACCACAACTGCAAAGCAAAACCAGGCTGCCCAAAATCTCGCTGCCTGGCTCCAACCCTTGGGTCAACACCCAGGGGCTGAGTCCCCATAGACCGGCACTCCAGAAGTTGCCCCAGCTCCAGCACAACAGCAGAATGGCCAAGCAGGCCATAGCTGAGAAGATGTGCAGGATCCCTTCAGCCGAGATCCCGGTTCCCTGAGCCAGCCAGGGCAGTAGCCTGTCGGCAAAAGCGCTCCGCACCACTGACGCGAACGAGTGGTAGAGAGGCAGTTCCGGTTGGACAAAAGTCAGGGATCCCTCAGAACTGCTCACCGGCAAAACGCGCCACCACTGCAGAGGAGCCGGTTGCCCCCAAGAGCGGAGTCGCTGCCCCAAAAGAAGGCCCATCCCTCCCCATAGCAGCCAGTGGCCCATGAAACCAAAACCAACCAAACGCCGACGGCGATGGTTGTCCCTGTTGGAGGAGCTCAGGCGGGGAAATGAGCCGCGGGGCAGCCGCTTGCCCGGGCGGGGTGTGGCGGGGGGAAACTTCATGGGTAAACCCTAGCCTGTTCGCATGAGCAGTGCAGAACACTATCCCTACACGGGGTGGGCCCTCGACCGGCAGCAGAACATCCAACGCCCTCTACTCTTGGCCAGTTGGGGAGAAAAAGTGCCCCTTCGTTACTTCCAAAAGAGAATCTCCCCGCGTGACATACTCCCGCACTCATGCTGACGCAAAGCGCTCCGCGCCGCTAGAGAGAAGGTCTAGTCAACTCTAGATCGCCCGTCAAGGGGCAACCCGACTGTTGCCAGCGGCGGATGGCCTGGGCAGTGAGTCCATTCGTTACATCGCGAATGGGGATCCCCGATCCGGTTACCTGCAGACGCACCAACCGCCAGGGATCCCCAGGAGCAGCCCGCAGAACATAAGCCTCGTAGGCCAGTTGCAGGGTTTCGCTGCGCCGACCGGCCAAGGAGTTGCCCTCCTTTTGGGGGTGTTGGGGCAAGACCAAGCGGCGCTCCAGCGTGGTGAAATACAGCCGAAAAGCTTCTGGCGAAACAGCAGTTGCGGTGTCCGGCAAAACCGGAGCCAGCTCCTGTTGGCGTAAGCGGGCCAGAGACCTTGGAGAGAGCATTTCAACCTCCGGCTTCCCCACCAGCACAACCTGAAACTCAGAGCGGGAGCGGCTCAAGGCCAGATTGAGAAACAAAGGCAACTGCTCCGTTAGAGCCTCAGCCCAAACCTGAGGAGCAGCCAGGCAAGTTTCCCCTCTTGCCGGAACGAAATGCTCCGCACCCCTAACGCGCCCAGGAGTGCTGACCAGGCCCAAAACCACCGACAAACCGACTCCTAGCCAACATCTCCTGCCGGATCCAGCCGGCCTTTTTTCAGGGATCCACTGCACAAGCCTACGGCGTCGTTGCATTACAGAACTACCCCAATAACATCGGGCATCTCCCCACACCCTCACCCGGCAGCATCCCATGAGGCTTGGAAGCGCCGCAAGGCGGCCACAGGATCGGGAGCAGCGGTAATGGGGCGGCCCACCACCAAATAATCGGCTCCCGCCCGCAGAGCTTCGTCGGGCGTGCAGATGCGCTGTTGATCATCCTCACCATCCCCCCCACTGGCCTGGCTCAGACGGATCCCGGGAGTAACCAGCAAAATCTCCGAACCCAAAGCTTGGCGCAGCCGCGAGACCTCCTGAGGAGAACAGACCACTCCGGTCAAGCCTTGGGCTTGAGCCAGCCGGGCCAAATGCAACACATAGTCGGCGGGATCCATCTCGATGCCCAGTTCCTGTCGCACCTGCGAGGGGCTAATGCTGGTTAAGAGGGTAACCGCCAACAACCGACAAGAACTGCCCTGGGCAGCTGCTACGGCTGCCCGCAACATGGCACTACCACCGGCGGCATGGACGGTGAGCAGATCCACCCCATAGCTGACAGCCACCTCCGTAGCCCTCCCCACCGTGTGGGGAATGTCGTGCAGCTTCAAATCCAGAAAAATGCGCTTGCCCCTTTCCTTGAGAGCCTGCAAGATGGGGGAACCCGCAGCAGTGAACAGCTCCAGACCCACCTTCCACCACAGCACCTGCGGCAAAGAGTCCACCCACCCCAAAGCCTGCTCTTGGGAAGGGGTGTCCAGCGCGATAATCAGGCGGTCTCCCTTCATCGAGGCTCATTCCGAGGCTCATAGTGGGGACAGCCCTCACAGGGGCCGCAGGGGTTGACGGCGCAGCGCAACTCTGGAGAATGGGCATTGTAGCGGCAGGTGGGATCCCCGATGTATTCTGGCGGCGAAGCCACGTAAGTGTAAACAACCACACCCCCAAATCCTATCGGGCTGACGAAGAAACGACTGGTGGTGAAAGATTCGCCAGAAGGGTTGAGGGTTTCCTCAAAGGGTTCTGGCTCAGGCTCCAGCTCCACTTCCTCCTCCAGATTCCAGAGGGCTTCCCACTGCCTAAGGGTTTCCTGTAAAGGCACAGCCAAGTGCTCTGCCAGCTCCATCAGGGCAGTCTCCAAAGAGGCCAAACTTTCTTCGGCCACTTGGGCAAAGGCTGCAACCCATTCCTCCAAAAGTTTCTCAAAATCCATGCAGCAGCGACCTAGAGGCTCCTTCTTCACCTTACCGCCAGCCTGGGCAACCTTTAACTTCCTCCCCGGCAAACGGCATCCACTAGAGCTTGATTCACCAATGGAAACAGCTCTGCCAACTCTTCTGTGGATAGGTTTCCGGTGCAGACATTGGCGCGAATATGCCACTCTGCCCACATTTGCGCCGAAGGAGCAGCGGGATCCCGGCCCTCCTCAGAACCCGAACCGCCCACAGGTACCCGAGGGAGGCTGCGTCCCGACCCAAGGTTCAGTTGCAGTACGCTGTCACGGTTGATGCCAGTCAGCGAGGTTTGAGCGTTAGCCTCCTCAAGGAAAGCGAGAGAGAAAGCCAAAGCCATCCCAGCTAATCCCCAGAAAACAGCGCGGTAAACCATGGGATCTCCAGTAGTTAGATAGAGCATGACTCTAGTCAATAATAAGCTCAACTATACTGAAAATAATGTATAATATGTTCAGTACGGATTACTACCA
>NZ_JANSIG010000019.1:0-2192 GCF_047461975.1 Synechococcus sp. R55.3
CCCGTAGGCCCCTGGCTTGGAACCGAAGATGCGCAGCCGCGCCCGCTCCGCCGCTGCTTGCGTTGGGATCCCTTGCTGTTGCCAGTATTCAGTATCGGCCAACACCTGAGCTCGCAAGGGGTTATCGGCTTCCGGCTCCTCCAGATCGGCCACGGCCTGCACAGCTCGGTCAAACAGGGCAATCAAGTTGGGAAAGGCATCGCGGAAGAAGCCGGAAATGCGCAAGGTCACATCCACCCGAGGACGCCCCAAAACGGCCACGGGCAGGATCTCGATATCCACCACCCGTCCCCCATCCCAGCGGGGTTTCACCCCCAGCAGGGCCAGGGCTTCGGCCCAATCGTCGCCGCCGGTGCGCAGGGTGGAAGTTCCCCAGACGGATAGCCCCAGACGACGGGGGTACTCCCCTTGCTCTTGCACGTAGCGCTCCACCACCCGCTCTGCCGCTCGCGCGCCAATTTGCCAGGCCGTTGGGGTGGGAATGGCGCGGATATCCACCGAGTAAAAGTTGCGCCCCGTGGGCAACACATCCACCCGGCCTCGGGTGGGGGCGCCGGAAGCGCCGCTGGGCACGTAGCCGCCGTTTAGCCCCTGGAGCAGGTGATCCAGCTCCTGGGGAGTTTGCTGCAGGCGAGGGAGCAGATCCGTCTCGATCCAATGCAGCACCTGCCTGGCTGCTGGCCCCGGCGGCGGATTGTAAGGGATCCCCTGCAAACGCTGGGCAATCCACAGGCGGGCTTGTGCCTCCAGGGCGGCAACCCCATCTCCGATGTGGCGAAAGCGCTCCCCCTTGGGGCCTTGGGTCGGATTTTGGGAGTGGGGAAGCATCCTACCTCAGGTAAACCGCTGCCCCCAGCCCTACCAACATTTCTTCCGGGGTGATCTTGCCATCTTGGTTGGTGTCGAGGGCATCGAAGACGCGATCCGCCCCCATCCATTCCTCGCGGGTAATGTAGCCATCCCCATCCAGGTCGTAGACGCGAAACACGTCTTGGGCCGCATGGGTAATCACCACTTTGTTGCCCTCCAGCTTGTGTAGCCGCTCGGTGAGCAGGTTTTCCAACACCTCCAGCGCCTTGGAGAAGCCCTGGATCCCTTCTTCCAGCTTTTCTGAGGCCATGCGGTTTTCCCGGTGCATCTGGTCGAAGGTGGCTCTGTCCATCACCAGGCGGGGAATATCCATCTGCTTGGCTTTTTCTGGATCCAACTTGCGCTCCAGGTGACCCTCGGTGTTTTGCAGCTCCGCCAGCAGCGCCGGTGAGATGGTGAGAAGATCGCAGCCGGCCAACTCGATGATCTCCCCGATGTTGCGGAAGCTGGCCCCCATCACTTCCGTCGGAAAATCGTATTTGCGGAAGTAGTTGTAAATCTGGGTCACCGACTGCACCCCCGGATCTTCGGCAGGAGGGTAGCTCTCCCGGCCCGTGTGTTTCTTGTACCAATCCAAGATGCGGCCCACAAAGGGCGAGATCAGCTTCACCCCCGCTTCGGCGCAGGCGATGGCCTGGTGTAGGCCAAACAACAGGGTGAGGTTGCAATGGATCCCTTCTTTTTCCAGGATCTCGGCAGCTCGGATCCCTTCCCAAGTCGAGGCAATTTTAATCAGCACCCGGCTGGGATCCGCTCCTGCTGCCTTGTACAGCTCGATCAGATGGCGGGCCTTGGCGACCGTAGCTTCCGTGTCGTAGGAGAGGCGGGCATCCACCTCGGTCGAGACACGCCCAGGGATGATGGACAAAATGCGCACGCCGAAGGCTACCGCCAATTGATCGATGGCATGGGCCACCACGGCTTTCGGCTCAGCTTTGGATCCCACCTCTTGGCGAGCTTTGAGCAAGGTCTCATCGACAATGCCCTGATACTGAGGCATTTGGGCTGCAGCCGTGATCAATGAGGGGTTGGTGGTGGCATCTTGAGGCTTAAAGCTCTCGATGGCGTTGATATCACCCGTATCGGCGACCACGACAGTCATCTGTCGCAATTGCTCCAGCAAGCTCTTGCTCATGTTCGGCTCCTTGAGATTGCGCTACGCGCCGCTTCTGCGACCTAGTTTCAGTGTTACCCATCCCATTCAGGGATCCCGGTAGACATGAGATTGTCTTAATTCTCTGCCGCTCACCCCCACGTGTGTGGGGACAACGTACTCCCCGAACGGGATCACCTGTCTGTGGTTCGGTTCACCCCCACGTGTG
>NZ_JANSIG010000019.1:2292-39048 GCF_047461975.1 Synechococcus sp. R55.3
GTGTGGGGACAACGCCGACCCACGGCAAAGACGTCGTCGACCAGTTGCGGTTCACCCCCACGTGTGTGGGGACAACGGTGAATCCCTTGAGCTTGGGCGTCCACTTGTTCGGTTCACCCCCACGTGTGTGGGGACAACCGGCAGGGATCCCAAATGTGATAAGAGCCATGGCCGGTTCACCCCCACGTGTGTGGGGACAACTCTATCGCACCCGTCGGGCGGGGCTGTAGATGCGGTTCACCCCCACGTGTGTGGGGACAACGCCTAACGCCACACACAGACCCAAAACGCCACACGGTTCACCCCCACGTGTGTGGGGACAACTTCTACCGCATTAGCCTGCTGGGCCAGACGCTGCGGTTCACCCCCACGTGTGTGGGGACAACGATGGAACCTTTGTGTTTGACCCGGGTCTTGACGGTTCACCCCCACGTGTGTGGGGACAACCCAAGAAGGGATCCAGCAGCAGGTGGCCCAAGTCGGTTCACCCCCACGTGTGTGGGGACAACGGTAAACTCTCGCAGCTTCGGCGCCCACTTGTTCGGTTCACCCCCACGTGTGTGGGGACAACGTTCTACTGCGCTACAAGTTCCTCAAGGCCAGCACGGTTCACCCCCACGTGTGTGGGGACAACGCCGGATCCCCATCCCCAGGACGCAGCGCGCGTCGGTTCACCCCCACGTGTGTGGGGACAACGAACAAAGTCGCGGGCAATCCTCTCTCTTTCAAGCGGTTCACCCCCACGTGTGTGGGGACAACGCATCTGCTCTAGTTCTTGCAACAGCTCTTGTACGGTTCACCCCCACGTGTGTGGGGACAACGGGTTTGAGCAGGTGACGAAAGTTTCGTCATTTTCGGTTCACCCCCACGTGTGTGGGGACAACGCCTCTCTCCCACGGAGCGACGGCGGGACAGGATCGGTTCACCCCCACGTGTGTGGGGACAACGCCGGGAGGATGACGGCCAAGGGAACAAGAAGATCGGTTCACCCCCACGTGTGTGGGGACAACGACAAGTACGACAGAGCCATGACCACAGCATCTACGGTTCACCCCCACGTGTGTGGGGACAACTGGCTAGAGCACGCAACTCAGGGAGGATGGGATCCGGTTCACCCCCACGTGTGTGGGGACAACGCGATTCTTGGATCGGGATCCTGTGCCGCTATCGCGGTTCACCCCCACGTGTGTGGGGACAACGGTCTTCTCCACCTGAGGCGCCGGAGCTTCATACTGGTTCACCCCCACGTGTGTGGGGACAACCCCGAATACTCCAGATAATCCCTGCTTATACCGACGGTTCACCCCCACGTGTGTGGGGACAACGAGAACCTGACAGTGGAAGCACTAAAAGAGTGCGGTTCACCCCCACGTGTGTGGGGACAACCTCCCACTGCCTGCTCATGGTGCGCCCATCCTACTGGTTCACCCCCACGTGTGTGGGGACAACGTGGTGGATCCCCCTACAGTGCGCTGCCTGGTGCGGTTCACCCCCACGTGTGTGGGGACAACTGGACGATGGGCGTGTAGTCCAGCCTAGCTGACTCGGTTCACCCCCACGTGTGTGGGGACAACGGCCCTCAACAACCTGCCCTGGTGAGAGATTTACGGTTCACCCCCACGTGTGTGGGGACAACGACTTGCCGCGCCAGTCATAGCTATCGCCTAGGAGGTTCACCCCCACGTGTGTGGGGACAACTTGATAGCTACGCAGCAGCATGCACCAGGGATCCCGGTTCACCCCCACGTGTGTGGGGACAACGCCTTGGATGCGCACGCCTTCCAGGATGCTGCGCGGTTCACCCCCACGTGTGTGGGGACAACGTCACGCTGGCGGTGGCAGGTCTGGGACGGGAAGCGGTTCACCCCCACGTGTGTGGGGACAACGCTCAAACCTCTCAACCTCAAACCTCTCGAGGGCGGTTCACCCCCACGTGTGTGGGGACAACACTTCCAATTTTGCTGATTTTAGTAGGTTTTGACCAGCAGAACCCCTTCTATGTCTACTAGCTGCCGTGAGGGATCCCCGATGCTTTTAGCCCAAAATCCCTGCTCCGAGTTGGTGGAGTAGATCATTAGCGCTGAGCCATTGCCTATTTTGCTGGTCACTCGCGCCCACAGTTCTTCTCGAACCAGGGCTGAGACTCGACCGACAAACACCCCTGCTTTTACTTCAAACAGCCAGCGGCTCAGATCGCCCCTCAAGCTGGCTGGGACGCTTTCCAAGATAAAAACCACCATCAGACCGACGTTTCCTCATCTAATTCCTCTCCGTAGCTCACTCCTCCCTCAACAGATCCTTTCTTGTCATCCCAAAGGGATCCCACAAAGTCAGCCTCGTCCTTGGTATTTCTAAAACCTAGAATTGTGTCAACATCATCTACAATTCTTTGCATCAACCGATATTCTGCAAACTTCTCCCGACATAGTCGCCTGGTTCTCGACTCAAGATTTGAGTGTGCTTCGGATGCGGCCTTAAAAGCAGCAGGAATTGTAATCTCTGTCTTGTAGAGATCTGCGACATCATAAACGAAAGATAAGGGTTTGCCCACGTGAATAAACCCCAATGCAGTTGAGTAGCCCACAGCATTTAGGGCCGATTGACAAACAGAGTATAGACAGGCATTAGCAGCAGAAAGAGCTCTGTTAACCGGATCGGAGTGCTCCCATTTTTTGGGTTTGTAGTCTCGACCTCTCCATTTCACCCCCATTTCTTTGCTTAATCGATTGTAAACCGTTCGCACTCGCACCCCTTCTAGGCCGCGGATCTGCTCAAGAGTCAGTCCATCCTTCAAAGGTTCGGTAAATCGAAACGCATACATACGCCGAACCACTTCCAGGTGCTGAGCTGGATCTGCCCATAACTTGGCCTGGTGGTAGAGCCTTTCCACACTACTGGAAGGATGGGATCCACTGGCATAAAAGCGCAGTCCATCTTCACCAACCCACTGAACTGAACATAGGCCATCTGCCAAGTTCTTGATGGCGGCATGAGTAATTACAGCTCCGGGGCCTAGCATCAACGCTGTCAAACTGGCGCAAGGGATCACATACCTTCCATCTTCCTGCAAAACAGCAACAGCCCTGGCATCCTGTTCAATACGGCATCGTTCTACATAGACATAGCTAATGCTGTCTCGAACCTTTGGAATAGATCGTAGACTTGTCGTAACTGGCTTGTTCTCCATACAGATTCTCTTCTAAAAGGCAGAGTGGCTGATTTTACTCAAGGACAAGAGCCCACAGCCGTAAGAGCGGCCTCGTCCAATCCCTTGCTGCACCGCTTTAACCAAAGCCTCGGCATCGGTTACTCGCAATATGCCCTGGAACAACACAGTGTATATGCGGACTAGCCCAGGGATCTCCTTTTTGATCCCAAAGATGTTGGGCGATGGGATCCCTTCTGCAGCTAACACCTCAAATCCATGCCGCTGGCCCTGACGACATAACCACTCCAGTTGATCCGCAAAGCGAAAAAATCCGACAATCTTGTGGGTCTTCTTGTCTCGCTTGCTGGGATTTGCCCGCAGGCGAAACCGAAAGCACTTTCCCTTGGCCAGAACTTCTGCTGTCAGGTCAAAGGTTTTCACCTCTGGATCCCTTTGGACATAGCCCTTTGGCAGGCGAGACCAATCGGGTTGAATCGCAGACTGTACCAAAACAGTGTAGCCATCCGGTTCTTGACGATAGAGAATGCACCAATCAGATCGAGGAGTTTGGGTAGGCTGATCAGGAAAGCCATGCATAATTCGCTGATGCAAAGCATGAGAATTGCTGAGATCCCTTTGCACTAAGAGTTGTCGTTCGTTGAGAACTAGCCGGGAAAGATACATATTGCCTCCGGGAGTGCATAGTATTCTGTCTTAACGGCTCGACGACCGAAACGCCGCGGCTGCCAGCTCAAAGGCACATCCTGACGAATATCCAAGCTATCTGAGACTTCCAACACAAAACGAAGTTGAGATGGATGCTTCTCACGTCTGGAACACTCGTAAGGATGCTGGCGCAAAGCTTCCAGCAAAGGTTGCTCCACAACTCCTATTCGCACAGAGCGGCTTGGAATAAAGCTTTTTCGGCCCAAGAACAGTTGCCAGCGCGGTCTTTCAAGAGCCTGATCCAAAGCTCTGAGTAAATCGGGATCCCCTTCCAGTCCCACCAAGTAATCGCCATCTGCTACGTAGTAGCGCTCGCTGATGGTAGTTTTAGCCTTATTCCTATCGTGCATGTTGTTTTGCACCGTGTGGAAATCCTTGCGCAGGATCCCTTCTTTATTGACTCGCACCCCCATTTTGAGAGCAGCCAGATCACCGACAGGTTCCCAGCGAGGACGGCCCAGCGCGGCACAGAGGATCCCGATTACGGCAGACTTGGTGGGCTCACGACGGCTATCGCGATAGTCGAACTGGCTGTGGTCGCCCCAACTCATCATGGGAGCACGCAATCGCATTAGGAGCGTAGACATGGTTCTAACCCTCCTGACCGCTACCAACAACATCAAGAGCTTCAAGAGCTTTCTGTATAAGACTCTCAACAGAACCTTCCTGGCTGGGTTTGAGCACGCTTAATCTGCTGGACAGCCTATCGAGAGTGACAACCCCCCTATACTTCACATCAGATTCCCCATACATCTTGATAAGCTCTCCCCAGTGAGTATCCAGAGCCTTAACGGCATTTTCCAGCAAGCTCAATCCTGCTTTGGGAGCAACTGGATCTTCGAAAGCATCCACCAAGGAAATAGGCTGACCTTTCCGAACTACCAACATCACCAGTGCAGGCCGAGTGTGAGCCGCAAACCCATTTTGATGTCCGCTGGGAACAGCATGAACAAAGGCCGTAGCAAAAGCTTTGACAATGGATCCCAGATGCTCAGTTCCTCCCAAGTTATGAATCAACTGTTCTTTATCCAGAACAGCAAAGCGATAGTAAGTCGAGCTGTTATACCCAGTCTCACCCATGTGATCGGCTCCGGTATCGTCACTGCCACTCAGATCATCTACGGCTGTAAAGAAATCAAACTCTTGTTGCAAGACATTGACGCTAATTGCATGGGCCACTTGAACAGCAGCATCAACATTTACTGCAGGCAGCGAGGCCATCATACGACCAAACAAAGCCACGTCGCCCGGCTTGCCTGTATCGGTCAGAGCTCTTTCGATGGCTTTGGCAATCTCTTTGGGCAGCTCTCGATTATTCCCGGCTAGACCAGGAGAAACAACTCCCCAGTTTTTAACTAGGACATTGGCAATGGCCTCCAGCTCTGTATAACCTAAAAATAGAATTGTTTTTGTTTTACCGGGCTTTTTCGGGTCTTCCTCTGCTCCCAAATGCTTCAAGGCTAGCTTAGCTGCCAATTCAGCCTTCTCTTCAGAAATCTCTTTCTGGACAAGTAATGCTTTCAGGTTGGGCAGCCACAAACGAGAGCGACAAGCAAACTGATCTGCACTCACATCTGAGTATTGTTGATAATAAAGTCGCACCGCTCGTTTTTGGCACTGGCTAGAAATCCGCGCCCGAGGACGACCACCGAATACCGTAGACTTAGGCATTCCATTTTCATCTCGGTTGAGGTTGGCAGGGCAGAAACTTTGGATCAGGTGAATTTCCAGTCGCATGGTTTCTTTCTCTTTGTTTCGTTGCATGGTGACTTCTCCTTTGAGTTATGGGATCCGAAGATTCTCGATGATCTAGCTAGGAACGAAGCTGTTTTAGTTTGGCTTTCGCTTCTTACATATCGGTTTCGACCTCATCAATTGCCTCAGAAGTTGCATCGTCAACCTCCTTTTTCCCTTCAGATTCAGAAGAAGATATTTGCCAAAAGGTTCTAGCCCATCTGTCCTGAACAATTTGATTAGGATGATTCCATAAGCAAAGGTCAGCGATTAGCGTTGGGTAGTGGACGAAAATCTTCCTATCACTTTTGCTTTTCATTTGTCGCACCAAAGCTGTAATTGGGTATTGAATGTAGTCAAGCTCTGCCTCAAGAAGAGACTTAAATCTTTTCTCTGGGCCTTTGGAGGGTTCAGCGCTGTCTTGCAGTTCACGACAGCTTTTTGCAAAGTTTCTGGGGTCTGGCTCCACGTCTTGGTCATGGTAAACCGAGAGGCAAGCCACAAAAATCCAGATATCCTGTTGCCATTCGGGGATGCCTTCCAAATAGGGCAGTACAAAGGGGTAAACCTTCCACAAATGGTAAGCTTCGCCAGAGAGTGCCCGCTTAAAGGCGGCTCTTGTGCCGTTGTCGTTTTTGACGCGCTCCTGAATTGCTTGTAAAAACCTTGTTGCCCGCTCCAGTCGATTGTGTGATAAAGTCTGGACTCCGGTCATGACTTAGTCTCCTGCTTAGAAACAGCTTGCTCTTTCCTTTGATTTTTCTTTGTGGCTTTTTGGTTTTGGGCTTTCCTTTCCGTCGGGCTGAGGCGGAGATCTGCCAGTTTCCGCTCCAAAATCTGCAGGGCTGCGGCCCTAGCCTGGTAGTTGCGAATAGGTTCTATAGATTCGATAAAGGCTTGGAGGGCAGCAGTTTGGACGGTTTGAGTCCAGGCAGGTAAGGTCTTGGATCCGTAGCGAGTGATCCCATCAGATCCAGTTTGGCTATCTTGAGGCAAAGCATACAGCAGCTCTGGAAAGGCGCGATCGAGATCTGCCCAGTAACGAGATTCTCCATCTAGGGCATTGGCTAGTTTCTCGGGCTCCCCATTTTTGAGGACTTCTGCCATGGAAAAGTAGGGACTACCTTTGAAAGAGCGAAAAATTTGTTGATGACTCTCAGCAATTGCAATAGCACTTTTTAGGCTTTGTGCCAGTTCTAAGTCTGTAACAAATTGAATTGGAGCTGAGAATCGAACTGAGCTCCATCCCAGAGGTTTAGCCTGATCGGCACTCATGCCCAATATTTCAAATACAACTGTATCACTAATCATTTCTTCTGATCTGAGTTCAGCCAACCAATCTACAATCCGGGGACGAGTTTGCTTGTCAGCCGTCAAGAGAAAACTGTCCGCATCGCGCCACAACTGTCTGTGCAGAGATAGACGCACTGGCTTTCCTTCTCGATAGGCAATGCCACATTCCCACTGTCGAGCCTCTACATTATCGGGTAAGGAATTACCCATGGTGATGGCCAGTTGTTTCACTCGCCCCATCTCTGCAACCTCTAAAAATAGCCGCAGCCTCCGCCAGGGAAAAGTTAGATAGTGAATGTATCCTTTGGGAATCTCTTTTTTAGGTTGGCCACTGTAGCCAGTTTCAGTTTCCCAAGTAGGTAGATCTTCTCCAGATACCGCGCTGGGTATCTCATTCTCTGGACTGTACTGCATTAAATTTAACATCAGTGTCTCTTTTAAGCTCTTTCCCCTGAGGAGAACATTGGCAGCATTAATCGTTGGAGTGTTTACGGCAGATCGATTGCCGCTATCTTGCCCCACATAAAAAGCTCTTAGGCTGGTAATATCCACCCCCTGTAGGCGCACCAGCAGTCGAGCAGCTTCTGCTAAGGAAATGCTATAGCCACTCCATTCATGCTCATGAGAGAATACCTCAGATGTGCTCATAGTATGGATTGCGTAGACAGGTACAGCTTTTTCTAGAGTTAGAGCTGTATCCTGCATGAAAGGACGACTAGAATCAAGAAGGTCGAAACGATCTTGCTTACTTTGTAGATAGTCGATGACTTTCCGAGCATTGTCTTGAAAAATATCATTCCAGTGATCTGTATCCCTTGGCCCCTGATAGGCTTGATGCATAATTGCCAATAGGAAACGATAGAGTGCCAAGGTTGTAGGGGGATTATCTCCCCGAATTTCTCGTAAACTTTCCCACTGTTTAAATAATTCAATCAAAGACAGCTCCTGCATCTGAAAATCACGGTCAATCACAGGGATCCACTTTTCTGTTGTGAGGTTAAAGGATTGAGTTGTCATAGATTTCTCCCAGGGGCTAGCTGTTAATCTTCTCGATTGCGACTCCAAGCTTGGGATCCAACCGCAGTCGCCAGTTGTCCACTTGAGCCCACCCTTTGGCATTCAAAACAACATAGCGACAGTTGCGCAACAAGGCAGATGTCCAAGTTTTGGGGTTCTCTTGAGATCGCAGCTTCTTCACAAGTTCCCAGCTAGAGGAAATGCGGGCGCTGTAGGCCAGCAGCTTGCGAATCATAGCTAGACTAGGCTCTTTTTCGAGATCCACCTGCTCTTGAGTGCCAGGAAAAACTAAACCAGTCTCATCTTTTTGTAGGAAGATTGTTGCTACAGAAGGCTGGCCAAGCCGGGTGACGGCTGCGATGGTACTTTCGTCATCCTCTTTTTTCAGCCGAGTGAAGTGGTCAAGTTTTGCATCAGAATAGGGTGGTGGAATCTTCACCTCATTGGCCTGAGCTCTTTTGGCATCTTCCTCTTCAGTTTTATACTTTTCCAAAGAGGCAAGCCAATCCTCAGCATGAATTGTCTCCAGTTCTTCGGGGGCAGGTATTTCCAGATCATATACTGACTCGATCAGAGCATCGATTTCCTCAGGCAGTTGTACATGGTAGCGCTGTCGCAAAGCCAGCCAACTGCGCAGAAGAATGTGGCGATCGTAGATGTGTCCGCTTTCTTGAAAGTCAGCTTTGCCCTCGCCGGTTAAGGCTGGCTCTACAATCCATAAACAAGGGGCAGCCAACTCAGATGGCCGCTTGTCTCGTTGGTGGCGGTGCAGCCGCCCAGAGCGTTGTAAAAGAAGATCAACAGGAGCCAAATCGCTGATCATTAAGTCAAAGTCCACGTCTAGGCTTTGCTCAATAACCTGGGTTGCTACCAGAACGAATCGAGAAGGGCGGCAGTAGCCGTTTTTGCCAAACTTCTCCAGGCATTCTTTTTCAATCTCTTCTCGATCCTTGAACAAAAAGCGCCCGTGAAATAGGCCCAGCTCCTCTGGCGGAAAATGCTTCTGGAGACGCTGAAAAACTTCTTGGGCGCGATTCACTGTTGAGCAGATAACGGCAACGCATCCACCCGATTCAGACAGCACTTGCGAGAGTTCTTCAGGCCACCGATCATCTTTGACCCAACGGATCCCTAATTTTCGGCGCACATGATCTGAGGGTTTAAAAGGCTGAGCTAGGGCTTCTCCAGAGGCAAAAATCGTAATGCGGGGATAGCTGGCAGCAGGGAGATTGGGCGGGGGTTGATTGCAGCCTCTGGCGTAGGCAGCCAGTAGTCGCTGGCGGGTGCTGACAGGCAGGGTAGCGGAAAGGGCAATCACCGGGGATCCCAGTACTGCTGCCCATTCCAAAAACCGCTCCAGCAGGGTGCTCGTGTAGAGGTCGTAGGCGTGGATCTCGTCTAGGATAATCGTGCGCCCCGCCAAACCAAATAGGCGGACAAACTGGTGGCGTGCTTGTACTGCCCCCATCAAAGCTTGGTCAAGGGTGCCCACGCCGTAGGCACTGAGCAACGTCCGCTTGCGGGCCGTATGCCACTCGCTGGCGAAAACCCCCTTGCCCTCCTGGTCGCAAACCTGCTCTAGGCGACAGACGGTATCTAGGTAATCTTCTTTGAGAGCCGCTGCCCCATGGCTGAGGGTAAGGTTCACTACAGCATTGGGATAGCGCTTTTGCAAAAATGGCCTGACGCGCTCGAACATGGCATTGCTGGTCGCTTGGGTAGGCAAGCCAATGTAGAAACCGCCGGTTCCGGTTTGATGCTGCAGGTGATCTGCCAGGTAGAGCGCTGCTTCGGTTTTGCCTTCCCCCATTGAGGCTTCCACCATGACCAGACAGGGTGGGGCTAGCTTGTCCCTTAGGTCAATGGCTGCCATTTGCAGGGGTCGAGGCTTGGTGATGAAGTCGAAGAGCGTCTCAAAAGCAAGAGGGGCACCTGTGGTGGGCGCGACCCAACCTTGGGCTTTCAAGGCTTGTTGGGCTTTTTCGGCTAACCCTGGGGCATAAGCCTCAAAGGGTTCGTCGTTGGCGTAGGGGAAACTCTCAGAGTTGGAAGCAATCCAGTCGGAAACCGTTGTCAGGCCGGCTAACATCATGGCAGCAGCATTGTTGCAGCGGTCGGGGAGCTCCTCTGTCCTCAACCCAACAAAATCTCGCAATTGTCTAAAGATCTCCCGACGAAATGGGATCCAAACTCCTCGACCGACATCATCTGAGAAAAGACTTTGAATATCCTGGGATGTCGGAAAAAAGCCATGATGACCACCCACAATTTCTGCTAACCTTCGGGCCAGTTTCTTTTGCAGGCCAAGCTCTTCCAAAAAGCCGGGTAGGGTTGCAGCGGTAACAGTTCCATGAGGTGTTTCTTGTCCGGTAGTGGGATAGCTGCGCCACAGATCGTAGAGATTGGCTCCCACCAGGGCTTTTCCCACTTCGCTAACTTGAAATTGAAAAGCAGGACTGACTTTGCCCAGGTCATGACACCCAGCCATAAAGCCGCAGAAGCGCACCAAGGGATCCCCTTCCAGCCCCAAACCTGCCGATAGCTGCCGGCGAGCAACCGGGCTGAGGTACGTTTTCACGATCTCCATGGCCACGGCGGCTGTGTCCGCCAGGTGACAGAGGACTGGATGATACAGAGGTTGGCCATTGTCTCGGAACTGCCCCTGTCCGGTCTTGGCCCAAAACCGGGGTTCGTTCATGGGGATACCTCCTCGTCGATGTACTGCTGGCTCATATCGCGGATCTCCTGCCGCATCATGTCCACCAATTCCGGCGGATCCAACACTTTGGCCCCTCTGCCATAGCCCAATACCCAGCGCTTCACATCGTTCATCCCCCGCACCGTCATGCGCAGAATTAGGGATCCATCGGGCTGTTCTTCAATCACCTGGGTCGGATGCCAGCGCCGCTCCCGAATAAAGGGGGCTGTCTGGGCGTCAAACCAAATCCCCACCTGCCGAGGGATCCCACCCGCCTCATGTTGAAAAATCATCGCCATATGGGCTTTGGGATCAAAATTGGGATCGATCTCAAAAGTTTGCGGCAAGGTTTTGAGAGCCAGGATCCTGTCTACTCGAAACCAGCGCACTTCCTGTCTTTTGTGGCACCAGCCGATGACATAGGGATTCGTCCCCCGGTAGATGTGCAACAGATAGGGATCCAGCTCTCGTTCCGACACTTGATCGCCCCGACTGGCGGTGCGGTAGCGCATCCACACTCGCCTTTTTTCCCGACAGGCATCCTCCAACTGCTGCCAAATCTCCCAATCCAGATGGGTTTCTGCTCCTGCGCGAAAAATGAGCCGGTCATCGGCCACCTGCTGTAGATCCAGCCATTCCTGCTCTGGGAGCCGTTGAGCCAGCCGCCCAATCGCCGAGCGCAACTGTGGGGCATAGGCGGATCCCGCATAGGCTTCCAGCATTCTGGCCCCCAGTGTTAAGGCAAACAGTTCCCCTTTGGTGAGAGATATTGTCGGCAACCGCCATTCCAGATCGGTGTAGTGATATCCTTTTTCGCGGTTGGTTTTGATGGGAGCTTGAAAGCGGTCTTTCAAGAAGCTGATGTCCGCCCTAACCGTTCGTTCGCTCACTTCCAGAGCTTTGGCCAGCGAAGAGGCTGTCTGCCTCTGCCCGGAGCGCAGCAACATATCCAGCTTCAAAACCCGCTCTAGCTGACGTAGCATTGCTTACTTTGGTGAGGATGAGCGCATTCTAAACAACTCACCCGGCAAAAGCGCTTCCGACTTCTCTAAAGGTTTGCTGAAGATTGAAACCTTTTGGGCGCAGGGAGCAACCTGGATCCCGTCGGATGGAATCAGGGGGATCCCTCTGCAAGGTGGGAACGGCCACGGCGACGCTTCATCTGACTTGGCTGCGCAATTGCCGCAGGAGCCGCTCGAACTCCTCAGGAAGGGGGGCAGTAAAGTGCATCGGCTGGCCGCTGCGCGGGTGGATGAAGGAAAGTTTCCAAGCGTGAAGGGCTTGGCCGCTCAGTTTGACAGGGCTGGTTTTGCTCTGGGTGTAGAGGGGATCCCCGACAATCGGCAGGCGCAAATGGGCAGCATGAACCCGAATTTGATGGGTGCGCCCGGTCTCCAGCTCAAACTGCATCAGGGTGTAGTTGCCCAGCCGCTCCAACACTTGCCAGTGGGTTACCGCCACTCGCCCTTGGCCAGGGGTCAGGACGGCCATTTTCTGCCGATCCACCGGGTGCCTCCCAATGGGGGCAGAGACGGTGCCTTGGCTTTGGGCCGGCCGGCCAAACACCACCCCCAAGTAGATGCGCCGGGCGGTTTTGGCCTGGATCTGGGCTTGTAGGTGCTGGTGGGCCTGATCGTGTTTGGCAATCACCAGGGCACCAGTGGTGTCTTTGTCAAGGCGATGCACAATGCCCGGACGCTGTTCGCCGTTGATGCCCGACAGGCGGGGACAATGGGCCAGCAGCGCGTGAACCAGTGTGCCGCTGGGATGGCCGGGAGCCGGATGCACTACCAGATCGCGGGGTTTGTTGAGCACAATCAGGTCGTCATCTTCGTAGAGAATGTCCAGCGGGATCCGCTCCGGCTCCAGTCTCGAAGGGGTAACCGCCGGGATCCGCACCTCAATCCGATCCCCCGTTTGCAAGGCGCGATTTTTATCCAGGCAGGGCTTCCCATTCAGCCAAACCTGCCCCGCCCGAATGAGCTGTTGCAGGCGCGAGCGAGACAAATCGGGGAGTTGCTCCGCCAAGCCTCGATCCAGCCGGGATCCCTGCTGTTTCTCGGTTACCGTTACCTGTCGAACCTCCACCGGCAGATCCTGGTGGCTTTCCATGCCCGACCGATTTGCCCTGTTGCGGAAACTGTCTTTTTTCATTGTGGCAGTTTGTTATTTTTGCTTGAAGTAAAAAAGGGCAAAGATTTGTGGCAACTTCGCCGAGGCAGCTTTCCCAGAATCCTGTTTGGTTCATCCCCTTTTGAGCCCTTTCTTCCCGATTTTCTGGGCATCGCAGCCGGAGAAAAAACCTCAGTAGAGTGAGAGTAAAGCCCATCGGGAGAAGCCGGGCCGACTTCTGGCCCAGAGGGAGTCTTTCTCTCGCACGCAATCGTCCTGAGGATGTCACCACAACATCGATTTCTCGATTGCAGATTGCAATGGGCTCAATCGTCCGAGGACAAGGGGTTCAATTCGCACAGGGAGGTGAGGCATGTCGGATAGAGCAACCGTGGGATCCCGGCCTCAACAAGACCCTCAGTTCTTGTCAGAGCTGCCTTTGGTCTTGCCACTGACGGAGGTGGGGCTGAGAGATATCGCCCAGGTGGGCGGGAAAAATGCCTCTCTGGGGGAGATGCTCCAACAGTTGGCTCCACAAGGGATCCAGGTGCCCACAGGATTTGCCACCACGGCCCATGCGTATCGCCAGTTCATCGCCTCTGCGGGTTTGGAGGAAAAGCTGCGCGAGATCTTTCGGGATCTCGACATTGAAGACGTGAACAACCTGCGCCATCGCGGCAAGGCTGCCCGCACCTTAATTCTGCAGACTCCCTTTCCCCCTCAGCTAGAGCAGGCCATCACGGAAGCCTACCAGAAGCTGTGCGAGCGCTACGGCCCCGACACCGATGTGGCAGTGCGCTCCAGCGCCACGGCAGAAGACTTGCCGGATGCCAGCTTTGCCGGCCAGCAGGAGACCTACCTGAACGTGCATGGGGTGCGGGCGGTGCTCAACGCCTGCCACCACTGTTTTGCCAGCCTGTTTACCGACCGGGCCATTTCCTACCGCCAAATCAAGGGCTTTGACCACTTTCAAGTGGCCCTTTCGGTGGGGGTGCAGAAGATGGTGCGCTCCGACCTGGCCTGTTCGGGGGTGATGTTCTCCATCGACCCGGAAACCGGCTTCAAAGACGCAGTGCTCATCACCGCCGCCTATGGTCTGGGGGAAAACGTGGTGCAAGGGATCGTCAACCCCGACGAATACGTGGTGTTCAAACCTACCCTCAAGCGGGGCCTGCGACCCCTTCTCTCCCGCAAGCTGGGCAGCAAAGCCCTGAAGCTCGTCTACGACGAGGGGGGATCCCGTTCCACCAAAAACGTGGCTGTCCCCGAAAGCCTGCGCAAGCAATATGCCCTCAGGGATGAGGAAATCCTCAAATTGGCCCAGTGGGCCTGCTTGATCGAGGAGCACTACTCGGCACAGCGGGGCCATTTCACGCCGATGGACATCGAGTGGGCCAAAGATGGCCTCACCGGGGAGCTGTTTATCGTGCAGGCCCGCCCCGAAACGGTGCAATCGCAAAAAGCGGCCAACCGGCTGACCACCTATCGCTTCACCCAGCCGGAAGTGCGGCCCGAACCTCTGGTGCGGGGGCGGGCGGTGGGCGAGGCCATCGGCCAGGGTACAGCCCGCCTTATCTTGGATGTGCGCCGCTCGGATCAGTTCCAAGCTGGAGAGGTGCTGGTGACCGAGAAGACGGATCCCGACTGGGAGCCCATCATGAAGAAAGCCAGCGCCATCGTCACCAACCAGGGGGGCAGAACCTGCCATGCGGCCATCATCGCCCGCGAGCTGGGGATCCCGGCCATTGTTGGCTGCGGCAACGCCACCCAGGTGCTCAGCTCCGGCCAGCCCATCACCATTTCCTGCGCTGAAGGGGAAGAAGGGCGGGTCTACCCGGGCCTGTTGCCCTATGAGGTGACGGAGATCCCGCTGGAGGAGCTGCCCCGTCCCCGCACCCAGCTGATGATGAATGTGGGCAACCCAGAAAAAGCCTTCGGCCTCAGCGGGATCCCTTGCGATGGGGTCGGGCTGGCGCGGCTGGAGTTCATCATCGCCAACCACATTCAAGTCCACCCGCTGGCTTTGCTCAACTATGAGCAGGCGGTGAAGGAGGAGCCTCGCCTGGCGGAGCTGACCGCCCAATATCCCGATAAGCCTGAATACTTTGTGGATAAGCTGGCCCAAGGGGTGAGCACCATCGCCGCCGCCTTCTATCCCAAGCCGGTGATCGTGCGGCTGTCGGATTTCAAAAGCAACGAATATGCCCACCTGCTGGGGGGATCCCGCTACGAGCCCCACGAGGAAAACCCGATGATCGGCTGGCGGGGGGCTTCCCGCTACACGGATCCCCGCTACCGTGAGGGCTTTGCCTTGGAGTGTCGGGCCATGAAACGGGTGCGGGATGAGATGGGCCTGACCAACGTGATCTTGATGATCCCCTTCTGCCGCACGCCGGAAGAGGGGCACAAGGTGCTGGAAGAGATGGCCCGCCATGGCCTGGTGCGGGGAGAAAACGGTCTGCAGGTGTACGTGATGTGTGAATTGCCCAGCAACGTCATCCTGGCCGACGCGTTTTGCCAGATCTTCGACGGCTTCTCCATCGGCTCCAACGACCTCACCCAGCTCACTCTGGGCCTGGATCGCGACTCAGCCCTGGTGGCCCACCTTTTTGACGAGCGCAACGAGGCCGTCAGGCGGATGATCGCCCAGGTGATCCAGACGGTGAAAAGCCATGGCCGCAAGATCGGCATCTGCGGGCAGGCCCCCAGCGACTACCCCGACTTCGCCCGCTTCCTGGTGCAGGCGGGGATCGATTCCATCAGCCTCAACCCCGATTCCCTGTTGAAAACCCTGCTGGTGGTGGCCGAAGCAGAAGCGGCTGGCACCCGGTGAGCCCAAAGCCGGCCCAGAGACGTGCGCGGGGATCCCGTCTCCTGAGTTACAATCTCTTCTGCTGTGTTCCCATCCCCATCGATGATCCACGAACTCTCCATGCCGGCCCTCAGCTCCACCATGGAAACGGGCAAGATCGTCACCTGGCTTAAGAACCCCGGCGACCGCGTGGAGAAAGGAGAAAACATCCTGGTGGTGGAGTCCGACAAAGCGGACATGGACGTGGAGTCCTTCCACAGCGGCATCCTGGCCAGCATCCTCATTCCGGCAGGAGCATCGGCCCCGGTGGGCGCGCCCATCGCCCTGATTGCCGAAAGCGAGGCAGAAGTGGCCCAGGCCCAGGAAAAAGCCAAGGCCCTCTCTGCCGGAGCTGCCCCTGTGGCACCCCCTCCCGCAGCTCCATCAGCCAGCCCTGCTCCTGCTCCCACCCCTGCCCCCCAAAATGGATCGGGATCCCAGCGGATCGTGGCTTCTCCACGGGCGAAAAAACTGGCGGAGAGCCTGGGGATCGATCTGCGCACCGTGCGCGGCTCTGGCCCCAATGGTCGCATCGTCGCTGAAGACGTGGAGCGAGCTGCGGCCCTTTCCGCTCCTGCAGTGGCTGCCCCCTCTGCTCCAGCCCCCGCGCCTCCAACTCCTGTGGCTGTCCCCTTGGGAGAGACAGTTCCCCTCAGCACCCTACAAGCGGCGGTGGTGCGCAACATGAACGCCAGCCTTGGCGTGCCGGTGTTCCACGTGGGCTACACTATCACCACCGATAGCCTGGATCACCTCTACCAACAGGTGAAGCCCAAAGGAGTCACCCTGACGGCCCTCTTGGTCAAAGCCGTGGCCATGACCCTGGAGAAGCACCCCCTTCTGAATGCCAGCTACACAGAAGGCGGGATCCACTACAAAGCCGATATCAACATCGCGGTGGCGGTGGCCATGGAGGATGGCGGGCTGATCACCCCTGTCCTAAAGCAAGCCAACCGGCTGGATCTGTATGAGATCTCCCGCCGCTGGAAGGATCTGGTGGAGCGGGCGCGGCGTAAGCAACTGCAGCCAGAGGAGTACACCAGCGGCACCTTCACCCTCTCCAACCTGGGCATGTTTGGGGTGGATCGCTTCGATGCCATTTTGCCGCCCAACCAGGGATCCATTTTGGCCATCGGCGCTTCTCGCCCCACGGTAGTAGCGACACCGGAAAAAGCGATTGCCATCCGCTCCCAGATGCAAGTGAACCTTACCTGTGATCACCGCGTCATCTACGGGGCTCATGCGGCGGCTTTCCTGCAGGATCTGGCCCAGTTGTTAGAACAAAATGTGGGATCCCTGACGTTGTAGCAAGCCCACCCGGCGATTCAGTAGGGGGTAATAATCCCCCTCGGTCGTGGGGAAAGAGTTGCCTCTGTAGGGTTAACCTCGGGATCCGACTCAGGCTCTTCTGGGGCAGGCATTTCTCGGCGCACCTCTTGGTCTTGTACCACCTGAAAAATCAGGGTAAAGGGGCGACCTACCTCCGCCGCCACAAATTCCTCCAGCAAAGTCACCTGCCTGGGGGTAACCGGCTCGTCTGCTCGTACCGACAGCACTACTTCTGGGGGATTGACCACCCAGTTAAACTCGCTGCGCAATAGGGTTACCCGTTGGAAGGTGATGGTTCTGTTTAGCAAGGCGGTTCGTAGCGCCCATTCCAACCGAGATTGATACAGCAGTTGAGTCATACTGGCTGCCAGCGGCACCAGCAACACCATCACCAAACCGAACATCCACACCAATCCAGAACGGGCCTTGTGCAAGGGGGCGTAGCCCATCAGCAAAAACGTAACCATGCAAGCCAGGGCAATCCCCAACAGGTTGGTGGAATAGAGCAGGGTTGCTCCTAGGCTGATCTCCCACTCGGCATGGGCCAGTCCCAAACCAATCACACACACCGGCAGCATTAAGGCCACAGCAATCGCAACCCCTGCCAAACTGTCGGCGATCTCTTTGCGCACCCTAGCAAAAGCGCCAATTCCCCCTGCTGCTAGCGCCACTCCCAAATCCAACAGGTTGGGTTGAGTGCGGGCCAAAATTTCGCTGCCCCAATTGGGAAGACCTACCCACCACCCCAGCAGGAAAGACACCCCCACCCCAATACCAGTTCCCACGGTCAAAGACAGGATGCCTGTACGAAACAAGACCACATTCCCATCTAAAGCCCCCATGGCCATGCCGCGAATCGGCAGCATCAAAGGAGCCACGATCATCGCCCCAATGATCACGGCCGGGCTATTGGCCAGTAACCCCAACGTGGCAATCACACAGGAGCCGAGCACCAACATCAAGTAGTTCAGGCTGAGGCGAGACTCCCGCATCAATCCCACCATCAACTCGGCATATTCTTCTGGAGTGACCAGTGGTGGCCGCCAGCGGAGAGGCTGTGGCCAACCCTGGGGTGAGGGAACCAAGCCGGTTTCTGAGCTGCTGCTAGTAGAAGGAGGGATCCTGTTCATATCCATGATTGGGTTCCCGGTCTTGGGTCTCCTTGGCGGTGTCAGGAACACACCAGCCTCGGGCTTTCAGCAGTCTAACTTGGTGGAGAGCCGCTACTCAGGATCCCCCTTTGGGAGAGTGGCGCATCAAATCTTGTACGGCCTCGGCATGGTAAGAGCTGCGGGTGAGAGGGGAGGACACCACCTGCAAAAAGCCCAGCTCTTCCCCCACCCGTCGCCAATGGTCGAACTCTTCGGGGGGAACGTAGCGCTCCACCGGCAGGTGTTTGGGGCTGGGCGCCAGGTATTGGCCGAGCGTGAGGATGTCACAACCCACCCGGCGCAGATCCCGCATCACCTGCAAGATCTCCTCGGCTGTCTCTCCCAGACCCAACATCACCCCCGACTTGGTGTACAGGCCGGGATCCCATTGCCGTGCCAACTCCAACAGTTTGAGGGAGCGCTCGTAGTTCCCTTGCGGGCGTACACGGCGATAGAGGCGGGGCACCGTTTCGGTATTGTGGTTGAGCACCGTCGGTCGGGCTGCCAGGATCTGCTGCAGCGCCTGCCAGTTACCGCACAGATCTGGGATCAGGACTTCGATGGTCGTCTGGGGCATGCGGCGGCGGATTTCCGCAATGCAGGCCACAAACTGGCTGGCTCCCCCATCGGGCAGGTCGTCCCGATTCACTGATGTAATTACCGCATGGCGCAATCCCAAGCGTTCCACTGCTTCTGCCACCCGCAGGGGTTCAGTGGCATCCAGGGGCAGAGGGCGTTTGGTGAAGTCGATATCGCAGTAGGGGCAGGCGCGGGTACAGGCCGGGCCCATGATCAAAAAGGTGGCGGTGCCGTTGGCAAAACACTCCCCCAGGTTGGGACAGGAAGCTTCTTCGCAAACCGTGTTCAGGCCCAAGTCCCGCAGCAGTTGCTGGACGGATCCCACCCGTTGAGGGGCCTTGGCCCGCAGCCAGGAGGGTTTGCCGCCAGGAGAAGAAGAAACAACGGTCAAAGAAGTGCTCCAGCACAAAACAGCAGCGACGGTATCACTCAGCTTAGCCTGCCATTTGGCCCCGTTGGAATTTGGACAAAGCCAATTTCCCGGCCCAATTGATCCCTGCCGCCTCGGAAGCACGACCCAAAACGCGGCATACTGGAAAGCAAATGTCGAGCGATAGGGATCCCACATGGTTGTTGCTGCTCCTCCCTCTCTGGAACAACTTGCCATCAACACGATTCGCTTTTTGGCGGTGGATGCTGTTCAGAAGGCCAACTCCGGCCACCCCGGCCTACCGATGGGAGCAGCACCCATGGCCTATGTGCTGTGGCAGCAGTTCATGAAGTTCAACCCCCGCAACCCCAAGTGGGTGGATCGGGATCGCTTTGTGCTCTCGGCGGGGCACGGCTGCATGCTGCAGTACGCGCTGCTGCACCTGACCGGCTTTGATGTGAGCCTAGAGGACATCAAGCAGTTTCGCCAGTGGGGATCCAAAACCCCCGGCCACCCGGAAAACTTTGAAACTCCGGGGGTAGAGGTCACCACCGGCCCGCTGGGGCAAGGGGTGGGTAACGCGGTTGGGCTGGCGATTGCCGAGGCCCATCTGGCCGCCCGCTTCAACAAGCCCGGCCACACCATTGTGGATCACTACACCTACGTGATCTTGGGGGATGGCTGCAACATGGAGGGGGTGGCTTCCGAAGCAGCTTCTTTGGCCGGCCACCTGCAACTGGGCAAGCTGATCATGCTCTACGACAGCAACCACATCTCCATCGACGGCAGCACAGAAATCGCCTTTACGGAAGATGTGGGCAAACGCTATGAAGCCTACGGCTGGCACGTGCAAAAGGTAGACGACGGCAACCACGACCTGAAGGGGATCGCCGAGGCCATCCAAAAAGCCAAGGAAGTCACCAACAAGCCTTCTTTGATCATTGTCGAGACCACCATCGGCTACGGATCCCCCAACAAGGCCGGCAGCGAGAGCGTCCATGGGGCACCCCTGGGGCCGGAAGAGGTGAAGCTCACCAAACAAAACCTGGGTTGGCCTCTGGAGCCGGAGTTTTACATTCCCGACGAGGTGCTGGCCCACTTCCGCCAGGCCATCGAAAAAGGGGCCAAGGCCGAGGCCGAGTGGAACGAGCGCTTCGCCGCCTACGAGAAGGCTTACCCCGAAGAGGCCGCCGAGTTCAAGCGCATCATGGCCGGGGAGCTGCCGGTGGGCTGGAAAGAAGCGCTGGCCCCCATTGCCGAAACCGGCAGAGAATCCACCCGCAACCTCTCCAAGTTTTGTCTGAATGCCTTGGCCAAAGCGGTGCCGGAACTGCTGGGGGGATCCGCAGATCTCGCCCACTCCAACATGACTTATCTAAAGGGGATCCCAGAGTTTCAGGCTGGATCTTACGAGGGGCGCAACTTCCGCTTTGGGGTGCGGGAACACGGCATGGGAGCCATTGCCAACGGCATGGCGCTTCATGGAGGTCTCATCCCTTACGACGCCACCTTTTTGATCTTCACCGACTACATGCGGCCTGCCATCCGCCTATCGGCCCTCTCGCAGGTGCGGGTGCTGCACGTCATGACCCACGACTCCGTCGCCTTGGGGGAAGATGGCCCCACTCACCAGCCGGTGGAAACTTTGGCCTCCCTGCGGGCCATTCCCAATCTCTATGTGCTGCGCCCGGCAGATGCCCGCGAAACGGTGGGATCCTACCAGGTGGCCCTAGAAGCCAAGACCACCCCTTCTGTGCTGGTGTTTACCCGGCAAGCCGTCAACCCGGTGGAGGGCACCTCTGTTGAAGGCGTAGCCAAAGGGGCCTATGTGGTGGTGGATGCCCCCAATCCAGAGCTGATCTTGATCGCCACCGGCTCTGAACTGGAGCTGGCGGTGAAAGCTGCAGCCCAACTGAAGCAGGAAGGCCGGGCCGTGCGGGTGGTCTCTATGCCCTGTATGGAGCTGTTTGAGGCCCAGCCCCAGAGCTACCGCGATTCCGTTCTGCCCCCCAACGTCACCAAGCGCGTCTCCGTCGAGGCAGGCTGCACCTTCGGCTGGCACAAGTACCTGGGGTTTGAGGGGGTGGCCATTGGCATCGATCGCTTTGGCGCTTCCGCCCCCGGCCCGGTGTGTATGGAGAAGTTCGGCTTCACGGTGGAGAACGTGCTCAACACTGCCCGCCGGCTGCTGGGCTGAGGGCACTTTACCCCTTCCTCGGCGCTTTCAAGGGGCTCAGCAGGGATCCCTTCTCTGCTGGGCTTTTTTCCCTGTTGAGCCTGCTGCCCAGCGGCGTGACCCGGACAGGCGTAGCGAACCTCGCATCAACCAATCAGCAGGACTTCCAAAGCATCCGGATCTGCTTCTTTCTGTAGGGCAGCCATGGCGGAGAACGCAGTCGAGGGCGGCTTCCTGCCCCGCAGACAACACCTTTGCCTTGAGGACATCTTCAACCATGGCGGGGATGATCCTTGAAGGCAAGTTGGAAGTCGAGCAGGCTGCCACCATCGCCTTGAAATCGCCTTGAAGAAGAAACTTTGGCTTCCGCCGCCGTGCTGAGGTGCTTGTGCCGGCTGCAGACACAAACAGCTTTGCCTACTGTTTGCCTACTGTAGGAACCCCGCCAGTAAAATCACCGCGGCTCCCACGGCAGCCAAAATCGTCAGCGCCCGGCCCGCGTCGGCACTGCCCTTCCACGAGAAGTTTTTCTCCGACTTTTTCGGTTCTGCTGGCATGGCCATGCCTCCCTTTGCATTGCCAACTCTAACTTAACTTCCCCCCCACGGGATCTTAGCTGGTTGGGGCATACCCTGGAAAAAACAGCAGCCATCTGGCCCGGCCAGCCGTTTTTGGGAACAATACAAGCAGGCAAGGGATCCAACTCCCACCAGTCTGGAAGCACATCCTGAGGCGAAAGCCATGAGCTATGCAGAACGGAGCAAAAGAATGGTTTTGACGTTGGCGACTCTGCTGGGCGGCTGGGTTGGCGGAGGGTTGTTGCAGGGATCCCTCTGGGTTGCCGCTCAGCCTACCTTTCAGACAGTGCCGTTGCCGCGCTTACCGGTGGGTGTCGATCAATTGGTTTTTGATCGCCCAGTGGCCCGCTTTAACCCCAACCTACCTGCCGAGCTGGTGATCCGCAATCGCACAGGTCTGCCTTTGGAATACGGCTTTACCGATCCCCGTCAGAAGGTCTCGGAACTGCCTGCCGGCGAAACGTTGCGCCTGAGCAACCTGCTGATCCCCAACTGCATGGCCATCAACACGCCGATGTTGGCTCCTGTGGGCTACCAGGTGAGCGTGGATCCCTTGAATGTGATCACCGTAGAGGTGCGGCTGGTCAACGATGTCTCCGGCGATCATTGCCTCGATCTGCAAGAGACAGGGGCTATTTTTGTGAATTGATATCAATAAACTGACATAAATCGATCGGCGATCGGCGGTCACGACACAAGTTAGTTGATCAAAGGGATCCCTTACATCCTCACCTACAGTCATCTTCTGGCCTTTGCCAGGATGGACATGGGATCCCACACGGTAGATGGCAGTTGACTTTGCCCGGTTTTGACGCTGGGATTGAGTCTATTGGAGAGCCGATCAGAGGTTTAGGCGTATCGACAGGGGCCATCCCCTGTGACAGGATTCGAACAGGATATCGAGGCCGATGTTCTGCCGGACTCTGTTTAGCCTTTCTCTGGGCTTGTTGCCTGTGTAGTCTGTCTGTACTCTATCTTTTTCTTGGATGGTCTCATGAGCGATAACTTGTATTCCTGGTTTCCCCGGGCCTTGGTGATCGGTGCTGCGGTTGTGGGGTTGTCGAGCTTGCCTGCAAGGGCTCAGCAAATTACGGATCCCAGCCCAGCTCAAGCGGCCACCAATGTTGAACCTACCTCCCCAATCTCGGCTTCTTTCCGCAGCCAAGATGGCGTCAGCGTGCGCCCGGAAACGGTGAGGGTTTTTGTGGATGGTCAAGATGTCACGTCCCAGTCGGTGATCACCCGAGATTTCTTCACCTATCGCCCTGCCCAACCTCTGCCGCCGGGGCGTCGGGAAGTCTTGCTGGAGTTCACCAATACCCAGGGGGTGACCCGCCGCGTGACCTGGAGCTTCACCGTGGGTAGCCCTGTCCGCGCTTCCATCGACCTGGTGGATCACAATGCCGGCAGTCGCCCCTTGGCAGCCGGGGAAATCCTGCTGGTTACCGTCAAAGGCACTCCTTCCAGCCGGGTAACGGTTTACCTCATCCAGGATGGACGGCAAGTGCAAACCCTGCCGGCTCAGGAAGTCTCCAGCGGCACCTATGTGGTGAACGCCCTAATCGAGGCGAAAGATACCACCCGTGAGGGGATCGTCGTCGCCCGCTTGGAAAATGGCGGCCAAGTGCGCTTCATGACCGCCGAACAACCGGCCCGCCTGATCGAAGGGGCCACCGGGGGCATCCAGCGGCTGACCACCCAAGAGGTTTCCGCTACAGTCAGCGCCCCCAGCCCCCTCTTGCCTCAGATCACCAACCTGCGGGATGGGGATCGGGTTTCCGGTTCTTCGTTTACGCTGCAGGGCACTACAGCTCCCAATGCTTCGGTGCGGGTGAATGTAACGGCTTCTACTTCTCTGGGCGGCATCATCAGCGCCCAACAGACCGTGACCAACCAAACGGTGCAGGCAGATGCCCAGGGCCGTTTCACAATCACCGTTCGACCTCCCATTCCGGCCTCTGGCACGGTGTATCAGGTGAATCTCACGGCCACTTCCGGCAACCAAACCAGCCCAACGGTAACCCTGCGCCTTACCCAGCAGTAGGGGTTCAAGGGATCCCAATCCATCCCGGTAGCCTTCCCCCCACCCATCAAGGGATCTGGGCAGCCTTCCATGTCCAGCAGTTCAGACTTCCCTCTCTCCCCTGGGAGAAGGGCTGGGGGTGAAGGCTCTATCATCTTCAATTCCCAGGGATCCCTTGCCGGCTGGCAGGGGAGTTTTTGAGAGAGGAGACTGTAGTTGCCAGCGCCACAGGATCCCGGCCATGATCAAGGTGGGCAAAACGATCATCACGACCACCACTGGCATTTGCTCCGGCAAGGCCAAGTAGGGGCCACCATACTTGATGGCTGTGCTGATCCCGGCAGCAGCCAGCATCAACTTCAGGGCAAACCAGACTGTTTTTCGATCCATGACTTACTTTTAATTCACGCTTTTAATTCACGATTGGCTAGGGTTGCTGACCATGGCAGTGAGAATGCCGGCAATGGTTTCTAGCTCCTCAGGTACCCGATACAGCGTTAAGTCTTGTTTGATCACCTGCTGATCGGCAAGAATTTGTCCGAACTGCCAGATAGACCCCATCGTCACTGCACCGTAGATCTGAGCCTGCTGCTCCACCTGCGCCAGGGCAATCATTTCTACAGCCATTTGCACAAAGGCTCGCGTTAGATCGTCCTTTTTGGCTTCAACCACCAGCAGGATGTTCTTCCCTCGCAACAGATAATCGAGGCTGCCCTTCAACCAATTGTTGACCATCAGGGGATACTCCAGCCGCAAAGGAACTCGACAATGGAGAGCCACTTCGGTCAGCACAGGAGCCACCAGCAATTCCCGCCGCGCTGTTTCGCTGGTGAGGCTAACCAAAGGTAACAATTGTCGGATCCGATCTTTCAAAACTGGGGTTTGCGGCGGCGCAGGGGCAACAGGCCATGTCCACTCCCCAATTTCCAGTTGATAGCCGAACTGAGCCAAGATTTCATCCGGCTCGTAGGGCATCTCAAAATAAGAGCGAAAAGTATAGGATTCGTCTTCTTTAAGAATGGAGATGTTCAGCATCGGGTTCAGGAGAAGCCACGCTCAGTCCGGCACAGCTAGGGCTGCTTCAATCCGCTCTTTCAGGGTAGTCACCACTTCTTCAATGGGAATTTCCGTGGCTTGGCCGCTGGCCCGCTCGCTGAGTTCCACCTTGCCCTGTTTGAGGCTGCGCCCTGTGGTGATGCGGTAAGGGATCCCGATCAGATCCGCATCTTTGAATTTCACCCCGGCCCGCTCGTCCCGGTCATCCCAGAGGGTCTCGATGCCGGCAGTAGCGAGATCCTGCACCAGTTTCTCTGCCACGCTCATCTGCTCGGGGTCGGAGATGTTGGGCACCACCACCACCACATGATAGGGGGCAATGGCCACCGGCCAGATGATGCCATTGGCATCGTGGGATTGCTCCACCGCCGCCTGGGCCAAGCGCGATACTCCAATGCCATAACAGCCCATCCACAGGGGCTGCTCGGATCCCTGCTCGTCGGTAAAAGTGGCCCGCATCGGCAGTGAGAACTTGAGACCCAACTGGAAGATATGGCCGATCTCGATGCCACGAGCCGTTTCCAGAATCTGGTCGGGGTTGAGTACAGAACGATCCCCCGCTTGCGCTTTGCGCACATCCACCACTTCCGGCAGGGGATATTGCTCGCCCCAGTTGGCCCCCACCACGTGCCGCCCCACGTGGTTGCTGCCGGTTACAAAGTTCTGCAGCAGAGCTGCCGTCTGGTCGGCCAAGCGCAGGATCTGGGGGGCAAGGTTTTTCTGCGGGCCCAAACAGCTATCCGGCAAATCAGGAGCAATGTAGCCCACCGGGATGGGATCCCCCTGCCAACTGTTTTGGATCTCGGCATCCGCCAAGGTGAGCTTGAGCAGCTTGTTGGCTTGGTAGCGCTCTGCCAAGCGGCTGAGGTGGTTGGCCAGTTTGACCTCGTTGACTTCTTGATCCCCACGGATGCTCAGTAGCACTGCCACCCGCAGGCCGTTGTCGTAAAGGGCTTGGTAGAGGACGTTTTTGACGATAAGGGTGGGGGAAATCTTCAGGAAATCGGCGAGCTTGTCAATGGTCTCCGTCCCCGGTGTATCCAACACCTGAAAAGATCCGTAGGGAGAATCTGCAGCCTGCGGCGGGATGGAGACAGCCTTTTCCACATTGGCAGCATAGGAGCCATCGGGCGTGTAGAGGATCTCATCTTCTCCCGCAGAGGCCAGCACCATAAACTCCTGCGAGGCCGCCGATGGCCCCCCGATCGCCCCGGCATCAGCATCCACCACGCGAAACTCCAGCCCACAGCGCCTGAGGATGCGGCTATAGGCTCGGTACATATCCTGGTAGGTCTGGCGCAGGCTTTCCTCGTTGGCATGGAAGGAGTAGGCGTCTTTCATGATGAACTCCCGCCCTCGCATCAGGCCAAAGCGGGGTCGAATCTCATCCCGGAACTTGGTCTGGATCTGGTAGAGCGTCTGCGGCAACTGGCGATAGGAGCGGATGAGATCCCGGGCCAGCAAGGTGATCACCTCCTCATGGGTGGGGCCTAGGGCCTGCTCACGTCCCTGGCGATCCTTAAGGGCAAACATGATCCCTTCCGCCTGGGTGTACACATCCCATCGCCCCGATTCCCGCCAGATCTCCGCCGGCTGCAACTGGGGCAAAAGACACTCCTGAGCGCCGATGGCGTTCATCTCCTCCCGGACAATCTCCGAGATCTTTTGCAGCACCCGCCAGAGGAGCGGCAGATAGGTGTAGATCCCTGGGGAGAGCCGCCGGATAAAGCAGCCCCGCAGCAGCAATTTGTGGCTGGGCAGCTCGGCCTCAACGGGATCCTCCCGCAGCGTTACAAACAGCATCTGGCTCAGTCTCTGGCTCTGTTGCATCCATTCCCCCTTCTGAGGACTCCTCCCGCTCGCACGATCAGCTCAAACTTTCCCGCCCTGTTTGGGATCCCCTGCCCGAGAACGCAGGCCGACCTAGAGTCGCTTGGGGTGAAGCTAGGCGGGAGTGAGCGTCCGCCGCTTGGTGACCATCTGGTACACCTCGATGATGTCGCCTTCCTGCCAGGATTGGAACTTGTCGATGCCGATCCCACACTCGAAGCCCGCAGCCACTTCCCGCACATCGTCCTTGAAGCGCTTCAGGGAGTCTAGACGTCCCTCGTAAACTACCTCCCCTCTGCGGCGAACTCGCACCAGAGCATTGCGCTGCACCTTGCCCGAGAGCACATAGCTGCCGGCAACCGCACCGCGCCCGATGGGGATCACCATGCGCACCTCCGCCTGACCCAGCGGCTCCTCTACTTCTTCCGGCTCCAGCAGGCCCTCCATGGCCGCCCGCAGATCGTCCAGCAGGTTGTAGATGATGTCGTACTCCCGCACGTCCACGCCCTTGTCATCGGCAGCCTGACGGGCGCCGGGGGCCAGGGTAGTGTTGAAACCGAGGATGATGGCGTCGCTGGCCGCAGCCAAATCCACATCGGTTTCCGTGATCTCGCCAGGGGCCGCCAGCAGAACCCGCAACTGGACTTCCTCTTGGGGCAAGTCCCGCAACGCTGTCTGGATGGCTTCGGCGGATCCCTGGACATCCGTCTTGATGATCAAGTTCAACTCCTTGAGCTGACCTTCTTGGGCTTTGGCGGAAACGCTACCCAAGCTCACGCGACGAGACAGCAGCGCCTGTTGTAGACGGGTTTGCCGCAGCACCTCCGCCCGCTCTTGGGCAATGCGACGGGCCTCTTTTTCGTCGGTGTAAACCTGAAACTCATCCCCGGCTGCCGGGACTTCATCCAAGCCCAGCAGTTGTACCGCCGAAGAGGGCCCGGCTTCTTGCAACCGCTGGCCGCGATCGTCCATCATCGCTTTGACCCGGCCCAGCACTGCGCCGGCCACCAGGGTATCCCCCACCCGCAGGGTGCCGTTTTGCACCAACAAAGTGGCCACTGGCCCGCGGGCTTTGTCCAAGTGGGCCTCGATCACCGTGCCACGGGCGGGACGGTTGGGATTGGCCTGCAGCTCGGCCACATCGGCCACCAATAGGATCATCTCCAGCAGAGCATCCAGGTTACAGCGGGTGAGAGCGCTCACCTCCACCATGGGCGTGTCGCCACCCCACTCCTCTGGCAATAGGCCGTGCTCCGCCAACTGCTGCTTGATGCGCTCTGGCTGGCTGCCGGGCTTGTCGATCTTGTTGATGGCCACGATGATCGGCACCTGAGCCGCCCGCGCATGGCTGATCGCTTCCAGAGTTTGCGGTTGTACCCCATCGTCGGCGGCCACCACCAAAACCGCAATGTCGGTGACGCGGGCTCCTCGGGCACGCATGGCGGTAAAAGCCTGGTGGCCGGGAGTATCCAGGAAAACAATGCGCCGCTTCTGGCCTTCAAAGTCCACATCCACATGGTAGGCACCGATGCGCTGGGTGATCCCGCCAGCCTCTCCCTGGGCCACTTTGGTGTCGCGGATGGCATCGAGGAGGGTGGTTTTGCCGTGATCCACATGGCCCATGATGGTCACCACCGGCGGACGCGAGACCAGATGGTCGATGTCCTCCACATCCAGCATTTCGGTTTTTTTGGCCTCGGGTTCTGCCTCGGGTCGGCGAATCTCGTAGCCCAACTCTTTGGCCACCGACTCGGCCAGCGATTCATCCAGGACTTGGTTGATGGTCACCATCACCCCTTTGAAAAAGAGGGTTTTGATGATCTCGGTTTCGGCCACGCGCAGGCGATGGGCCAATTCCTGAACGGTGAGGCTGCCATCCAAGAGCAACACCTTCTCTTCGGGCAAGGGCTCTGTCCCGCTGGCGCGATCGGCAGCACCAGCTTCAGCGGAGGTGGGTTGCTGCTGCGAACGAGCAGCAGGGCGGGGGCGGGCGGTGGGAGCAGCCGTTGCCACGGGTGGGCGATAGGAAGGAGGCTTGGCGGTGGGGCGAGCCAAGGGCTTGAGGGTGTTCAGCTCAGCCTGCTTGACCGCTGAAATGATGGTCATGGGATCCAAATCCAAACCATCTCCATCTCCTTCCCCCCGTCTCCGACTGCGTTTGCGTTTGGCTTGGACGCGGGCAGCCCGCCGACTGAGAGCTTGTAGCTCGTCGTCCTCTTCTTCTTCCGTTTTGCGCTTGACCTTGGGTGGGGTAGGTCTTACGGGAGCCTCCGCCAACACTGGGCTGGGACGTTCCCCAGGGATTCTTTCTGGCAAGGGAGAGGCAGCATCTGGGTCAGGGGGAGCCGGCTTGGCCACAGGACGGGTAGGGGGCCCCACCAATTCCATCCGCCGCTGCGGACGAGGAGCTTCACCGACTTTGCTGCTGCTGACACTGTCTTCTTTGGTTGCCGGGGAGCGCGTGCCAGGGCGAACGGGTGCGCTCACCAGTTGTGGACGGGGGCGCTGCGCAGGTGGAGGAGAAGGAGCTTTTTCTTCCGCAGGCTGAGGAACGCGGGCGTGGCTGGGGGATGGTGCTTCTGAGGGGCTGGGGCGACTGGGCTCGGGAGCTTTTTGCGGCGGTTCAGGCCGCTCTGCCGGCAGTTCTGCCTCGGAGGTAGCTCGTCGAGGGGGGGTGAGCACAGTTGGGCGCTTGGCCACAGAACTGGGCTCGGAGCTGCTGGCTTTGGCTGCGGCAGGTTCAGGGCGAATGGGGGGGGGTGCCGGTTGAGAAGCCGTCCCCGGCTCTTGGGTGGCCTCAGACGAGCGGACAGGAGGGCTAACTTGCCGCCGCGGCGGGCCTATGAGCTGAGCACCACCGCTGGCAGATCCTTTTTCGGGGGAGACTCGCTCAGGTCGAGATGGCGAGGGCTTGGCAGCCGGCGGAGTTTCAGCCGTCTTGGCCTCGCCAACTGGGGCTTGCTGCTGAACGGGCGTGGGCCGACGAATGCCGACGATCGCGCTAGCGGTGCCGGGCGCTTTCTGCTGAGGGCGCTCACTGGCTTTAGCTTCAGCAGGAGGCTCCGGCGGGAGGTTTTCAGATGGGGGTTTGGGCCGGGGTCGAGGAGGCTTCACAATGCGGGAGGCGCCCAGCTTGCTGCGCACCAACTCAGCCTGCTCCGGAGAAATGGTGCTGCTGTGGGTTTTGAAAGGGATCCCCAGTTGCTCACAAACCTCCAGCACATCCCGACTGTCACGCCCCATCTCACGGGCAATATCATAAATTCGAACTTTATCGGTCATTCGTCTGCTAGCCTCTGCTCCTTTACTTCTCGTCAGTTTTACTATCCAAACTCAATGGGAACCAAGTTATTGGGTTGAGCCGAACCTTTCGGGCTTGCGGGGGCTTCCTCCGGCGCATCGAGAACAGCTCGGCAATCCTCCGGGGATCCGGCCTGAAGGGAACCCAGGTCTGAAGCTGCTCTGGCAACATCCACAGGGGACATCCAGTAAAGCAACCGAGGAAGAACGAGCAAATGTCAACAGCGCCTCCAGAATAACCTCTCTGCAGTTCATCCCACTTGGCCTCAGTTTTCCAGCCAACTCCCATTCTGACAGTTGAGAGGGGCTGCCGTGTGGTTCGCAACTTAGCGAACCTGAAGAGGCGCTTTGAATATCTTACCTACATTGGGAATACCTCTAAGGCTCAGGCTTTTGGAGGAGATGTCCCTGGGAATCTTGCTCAAGAGAATCCAGCAGCCGTTGGAACAACGAGTCAGGCACAGGTGCCTTGAGGGCTCGGTTTATCTGTTGCTTGCGCCGGGCTGCTTGCAGACATTCCAGCCGCCGACAGACATAGGCAGAACGCCCCATACCCTCATCCAAAAGCACTTGGTGGGAATCAAATTGCCTGACCAGCCGCCACAGTTGTGAGCGAGGAAACAACTGGCGACACCCTACACAACGACGCAGCGGATCGGCACCCGGCAAAAGACTCTATCCTGCTGGTACACTACAAGCAAGCCCTATCTAGCCTACTCCAAATCTGGCGCCTGCGATCGCAGAAACTCAAAGAAATACTCCACCAACTGGGGATCCCGCCAACCCCTGTCTGTTTCTTCCCGCAAAATGTCTATAGCCTCTTGAGCAGTGAAAGCTCGCTTGTAAGGTCGCTCCGAGGTGAGGGCGTCGTAGATGTCGATGATCTGGAAGATACGGGCCACCAGAGGGATCTCTTCCCCCTTGAGGCCGTCGGGATAACCGCTGCCATCCCAACGCTCGTGGTGGTGACGGATGAGGGGCAACACCTCTTTCATGGTGCGTAGTGGGCGGCAGATTTGCTCCCCGATCAAGACATGGGATTTCATCACCTCCCACTCTTCCGGCGTATGCTTGCCTGTTTTACCCAAAATGGCATCGGGTATGCCCACTTTGCCGATGTCGTGCAGGTAACCTCCCCACATCAGCACCTTGATCAGGGGACGGGGCAGATGCAAAAACTCGCCGAAGCTCTTGGCCATTTGTGCCAGGCGCTCACAGTGATCCCCGGTGGTGGGATCCCGGCTTTCCACACTGCGGGCAATGGCGAACAGAACCTGAGCAGCATGATCCAAGTCTTCATTGAGGTGCTTTTGGCGAACGAGGGAACGCACCCGCGCCAACAATTCCGACTCGTCAAAGGGCTTGCTCAAGAAATCATCTGCCCCAGCTTCAATACCGCGCACGCGATTTTTGCGATCGCTGGCCGCTGTAATCAGCACCACCGGGATCAAACGCGTCTCGTCATTGGCTTTGATGCGTCGACAGACCTCGAACCCATCTAACCCCGGCATCATCACATCCAGCAAGATCAGATCCGGCTGGAAGGTTTTCAACATTTGCAGGGCTTGATTGCCGCTTTCGGCCTCGCTGACCCGGTAGCCAATGCTCTCCAGCAGATCCCCCAGCAGCAGGCGGCTGTTGGGCTGATCATCCACGACCAAAAGGTGACCAGCCTCAGCCTGATCCGCAAAAGGTGTGACAGGGATCCCAGCCGTTACGGGCATCTTGGGCATCTCGAGTTTGGCAAGTTGGGCGCAGGAGGAGCCGGTCACCGCACAATTCCAGTTGCAACACTTCTACAGTAATCCCATCAGAGAAAAAAGAGCATCAGGCTTTACACTGAGCTGCTCTAAGAAAGGGAAGGGGTTTTTCCCACCAATCCAGAACTTTGTGAGCACTTGTACAGAGCCTAGATATCCTGGAAGCCTCTTTCTGTTTAGTCTGATACAGATGCTTCGGAGAGTGGATGCCCCACCCAACTCCCCAGGCTCCCACGTCAGCGCACTTGGCCATTTCCACTGGCCGGTTAAGTACCGTTTTTAACCATCGGCTATTTGCTCACCTCTGCCCTGCTCAGTTCTCCTCCGGAATACACCTCGCAGGACTGTTCTCATTGTGGCTACCGGGTGAAGAAGACGCTGTCCACTCTCCCCAAAGAACTCCGTCCCGCTGACGCGAACGAAAGAGGGAACGCCTGGGGAGGTGAGCACCGCTGCCGTGGAGGCGAGACCTGATATGGTAAGTGCTGTCGCAGAACCAGGAACCAGAATCCCCTGCCTAAAGGCAGGGGAGTATGTCAAAAATCAGCACTCAAGCTAAAAAGCCACGCCCTCCGGCTGAGGCCAAGGTAGCCTGACAGTGGAACCAACCCTTTTCCCGGATTCTCTATGAAGCCGCTACGGACGTTCAAGGTCACTCCCTACTTGCCTGCTCCGCTGGAAAGTCTGCGCTTGCTGGCTTACAACCTGCATTTTAGTTGGAACGTGGAAACCCGCAGCCTATTCCGTCGCATGGATCCGGATCTGTGGGATGCCTGCAGCCACAACCCGGTGGCTTTTCTAGGTCGGATTCGGCAGGAACGGCTGGATGAGTTGGCGGAGGATCCCGGCTTTTTGGCCCAGTTGGAACGGGCCAGCCAACAACTGCAGAGCTACCTGCAGGAGGACACTTGGTATCGCAAGTATCGTTCGGCCCAAGCGGTGGAAGGGGAGTGCTACGCCTATTTTTCGGCAGAGTTTGGTTTGGCGGATTGTCTACCCCTCTACTCAGGCGGCTTGGGGGTTTTGGCCGGGGATCACCTCAAGGCGGCCAGCGATCTGGGCTTGCCCTTGGTGGGCGTGGGCTTGCTCTACCAAAAGGGCTATTTTCGCCAGTACCTCAACCCCGACGGTTGGCAGCAGGAACGCTACCCAATCAATGAATTTTTTAACATGCCCCTGGAGCTGCAAAAGGATGCGGAGGGCCGCGAAATTCGCATTGAGGTGGATTATCCCAACCGCAAGGTGTTCGCCCGCATCTGGAAGGTGATGGTGGGGAGGGTGCCCCTGTATCTTCTGGACACCAACATCGAGCCCAACAGCCAGTACGACCAAGACATCACCGATGAGCTGTACGGCGGCGACCAAGATCTGCGCATCCACCAGGAGATCATGCTGGGGATCGGCGGTGTGCGGGCCTTGCGGGCCCTTGGGATCCATCCCACCGTCTACCACATGAACGAAGGGCACTCGGCCTTTTTGGCGGTGGAGCGGATTCGCCTGTTGATGGTCGAGCAGGGGCTGAGCTTTGAAGAGGCTTGGCAAGTGGCCAAGTCCAGCCAGATGTTTACCACCCACACGCCGGTACCTGCCGGGATTGACTTGTTCCCGCCCGACAAGATCGATTACTACCTCGGCTTCTACTACAGCCAGATGGGCCTGAGCCGGGAGCGCTTTTTGGCTTTGGGACGGGAAAATACTGGCGACTTCCAATCTCCCTTCAGCATGGCAGTGCTGGCCATCAACATGGCCTCTTTTGTGAACGGTGTGAGCAAGCTGCATGGGGCGGTTTCCCGCAAGATGTTCAGCCGGCTGTGGCCTGGGATCCCGCTGGAAGAAGTGCCGATTACTTCCATCACCAACGGGGTACATGTCCGCACCTGGGTGGGGGAGGAGAACCAAGCCCTCTACGACCGCTACCTGGGGCCGGATTGGGCAGAGGCTCCTCCTTCGGATCCCCTCTGGCAAAAGGTGGATCGGATTCCGGATGGGGAATTGTGGCGGGCCCACGAGCGCAGCCGCTCCCGCCTGATTAACTTTACCCGCGAGCGCTTGATGGAACAGCTCCAGAAACGGGCTGCCTCAGCGGCTGAGATCCAACGGGCCTCTGAGGCCCTCAACCCGGAGGTGCTTACCATTGGGTTTGCCCGCCGCTTTGCCACCTACAAGCGGGCCACCCTTTTGTTCCACAACCTGGAACGGCTCAAGGCTTTGCTCAACCATCCTCAGTACCCGATGCAGTTTATCTTTGCCGGCAAGGCCCACCCCCGCGACATACCCGGCAAAGAGCTGATCCGCCAGATCGTGCAGGTGTCGCGGCAGCCGGAGTTTCGCCAGCACTTGGTTTTCATTGAGGACTACGACATGTATGTCACCAGCTTGATGGTGGCCGGGGTGGATGTGTGGCTGAACAACCCCTTGCGCCCCCGGGAGGCCAGCGGCACCAGTGGCATGAAGGCGGCAGCCAACGGTGGACAGAACCTCAGTATTTTGGACGGCTGGTGGGACGAGGCTGACTATTACCAGACCGGCTGGCCCATTGGCCGCGGTGAGGAGTATGAGGATCGCGCCTATCAAGATGAGGTGGAGTCGAATGCCCTCTACGACTTGCTGGAACAGGAGGTTGCCCCTCTCTTTTATCAGCGCGGCAGCGATGGCCTACCCCACCAGTGGATCCAGCGCATGAAGCAGGCGATTCGCCTCAATTGCCCCCAGTTCAGCACGCAGCGCATGGTGCTGGAGTACGTCCAGCGAGCCTACATTCCCCTGAGCAACTACTTCGACCGCATGCGCCGTGACCACTTTGAGTCGGCCCGCCAGTTCGTTCGTTGGCAGAGCCACTTGCAGGAGCACTGGTACAACATCCAAGTTCTCAACGTCCAAATTGAAACCCCGAAGAAAGCTCCCGCTGCTGGCCTTGCCTTGGCACAAGATGACCAGGTGGTGATGGCCAGGGATCCCCTCACCGTGACGGTGGAAGTGCGGCTGGGATCCCTGCGACCTCAGGATGTGATCGTGCAAGCTTACCAGGGGCCGGTCAATGATGAGGGCCAGATTCAGAAGGGACAGGCGACCCCCCTGCGCTATGTGGAGACGGTGGAGGATCGGGCCATCTTCTCCGGCCAGATTTGCTATGAGGCCAGCGGCTTGCAAGGGTTGGCCATCCGCCTGCTCCCCTTCCACCCCGACATGCACGATCCCTACGAGCTGCGGTTGATGCTTTGGGCCTAATGGGGATCCGGAGCACGCTCGCGTGAGCGGGCCAGGAGGGAGGGCAACCCAATCGGGCAGAATCGAAGAGAAATTGAAAAAACGGGATGCGTTGGTGACAGCGGTGCGGAGCAGTATGTTCAGAGCCCACGACTCTGCCGGCTTGCGCCTTTTGATTGCAGTTGCCCTGTTGCTGGGGAGCATGGCGAGTTGGCGGCAGGATCGCCTTTTGGCAGTGATGGGTCTGGCAGGTGCAGCGGCCATTTCTGCCTTCACCCGTCCTGCCATCTTGGCCTACAACCGTGGTCGAGAACGGTGGCTGAACCGGGATTTGCCGGGGGCTATTGAACAGCTCAGCTTGGCTCTGCAGCGGGATCCCTGCCTGACCAACGCCTACATTTTGCGGGGAGAAGCTTACTTTACCCTCGGCCAAGTGTCGCAAGCCCTGGAGGATTTCGGCCAGGCGATCCGGTTGGCCCCGCGGCGACCAGAACCCTATTTTTATCGCGGGCTGATTCGTCAATCTCAGGGGGATCTCCAGGGAGCAACGGCGGAGTTTGCTGAGCTGGTGCGCCTACACCCCAATGTCCCCCACCACCTCAGCTTGGCCAACCTGCTCGTGCAACAGGGATCCCTGCCTTTGGCCCTAGCCCATCTGGATGAAGCCATTCGCCTGGATCCCACCTCAGCGCTTGCCTATTCCCAGCGGGCCCGTTTGCACAGCTACCTGGGCAAATGGGAGGCGGCTTTGGCCGATTGGTCGCAGGCTATTGACTGGGATCCCAGCCCAGCCCATTACTATCAGCGGGGGGTGACCCATGCCTGTGGCGATCACTTTGAAGAGGCTATTGCCGATCTCAGCCGCAGCCTGGAGGCAGAACCCTGCCAGGCCACCGTTCTCTACCTCAGGGGCAATCTCTTCTATGAGCTGGGAGAGGTCAAAGCGGCTCTGGACGACTACGAGCGGGCCTTTCGCCTGGAAGCGGATATGAACCGCATTGACCTCTCTGACGAGTATGGCCTGTACGGACGAGGGCTGGCCTACTGGAATATGGGGGATAGGGCGACAGCTTTTTCGGATTTGCAGGCAGCTCTGCAGGTCAGCCGCCAACATCACAACCTGGCTTTGGAGCAGCGGGTGCGCCGGTCTCTGCTGCAACTGAGCGACCCCGATTGGGATCCCACGCAATCTGCCTAGCGGGATTTGACCCTATTCTTTGCAGGTGTCTCGCCTAACGCTGCAGCTCCACGACGTTGCCGCTGAGGTTCAGATCCCGAACCGCCTGCAGCCCCTGAAACCGTTTTCTGTTCCTGCAGCAGAGGGGGGCTGAGGCCAAAGCAGTAGCCGACATTGCGCACCGTGTGGATCAAGCTGGGCTGGCGCGGATCCCGTTCCAGCTTTTTGCGCAACGAGAGGATGTGGGTATCGACGGTGCGAGGGTTATCGGTGGAATCCGGCCACGCTCGCTCCAGCAGCTCCAGCCGAGAGACAGGATCCCCATCTGCCTGCACCAGCACCATCAGCAGGCTAAACTCTTGGGGCGTGAGGTCGATCCCTTCCCCAGCCACGGTGACACGCCGTTGCACCAGATCAATTTTCAGATCCCCATACTGGAGAAAGGTGGGAGGGATGGGCCGCTGTCGCCGCCGAGCCAAAGCCAGAAGGTGAGCATCCAGCAGTTGCATGCTAAAAGGCTTGGTGAGGTAATCGTCTGCTCCTGCCTCTAGGCCGGCGATGATATCCGCTTCGGATCCCCGGTGGGAGAGTAGCAAAATCAGCAGATCGTACTGGCGATGGGCCCACCGGCACAATTGCAG